>JAQBQI010000432.1 GCA_028287085.1 Myxococcaceae bacterium | reverse complement strand
CAGCCCGTCGGCGCGCATGGTGGGCTCGCGCTCGCACCCGCACCCGCGCATCGCGGCGCTGGCCCGCGGGCTCGGCGTCACCGACGTGCTCGCGCGCGGCAGCGTCGGGCTCAAGGTGGCCGCGGTGGCGACCGGCGAGGTCGACCTCTACGCGCACTTCGGCCGCGGCCCCAAGCTCTGGGACGGCTGCGCCCCCGAGGCCATCGCGCGCGGCGCGGGGGCGACGGTCACCGACGCGCTCGGGCGCACCCTCGCCTACGACACGGCCCACCTCGGGCTCGACGACGGCCTCGTCGTGGCGGCGGCGCCGCTGCACGCGGCGGCGGTGGCCGAGCTCGCGCGCCTCGCGGCCGGGGCGTAGTCGACGCTAGTCGCGGGGCCCCCGGGTGGTATGGTGCCCCGGGTGACGTCCCTGTCGGAGCGACCGTTGACCTGCCACGCGTGCGACGCGGAGATCGAGGGCGAGCCCGCGGGTCACGGGCTGATGCTCTTCGTGCGGGGCGACGAGGTCGTGCGCGAAGAGCCGCCGCTGTGCGAGCGCTGCGCCCTGGCCATCTCGATGACCGCGCTCGACCGCATCTTCTTCGAAGAAGAAGAGGGCTGAGCGCGAGCATGTGGCCGGCGCGCGCGGCGATCCGCCCCATCGCGGGCTGGGCGATGGTTCCGCCCGAGGCGATCGCGTCGGCCGAGGCCGAGGTCTCCGACGACGGCGACCTCGAGGCGCACGTGATGGAGGGCTTCGCGGCGCTCGAGCGCGCGCAGCCCGCGCTGGGCCGCTGGCTGCGCAGCGTGATCGAGCCGGTGCGCGACGACACCGCGCAGGCGCTGGGGTACTTCCTCGCCATCGTGGTGCACCGCGCCTTCGGCGGGGCCTTCGGGGCGCGGGTGCGGCGGGTCGACGACGACGCGCTCGCCAGCGTGCAGGCGACCTTCGAGTGGGACGAAGAGCTGCGCCGCGGCGACGCCGACGAGGTGCTGGAGAGCGACGACCTCGTGGCCATCGGGCAGCCGCACCTGATGGCCTTCGTGCGCGAGCAGCTCGAGGCCGCGCTCGAGCCCGACGAGGACGGCGACCCGGTCGACGTCGACCTCGAGGCCGTCGCGGGCGTGTACCGCGCGGTGCTCATCGAGATCCTGGCGCTGGGCCAGGTGCTCACCTCGCCGAAGGGCGAGCGCGCGCGCGACCTGCTGGCCTGACGGCCCGAACCCCACACGTGTGGGGTTCGGGCCCCACACGTGTGGGGTCGTTAGCGGGCCGCGATCGCCCGCTCGACGGCCGCCCGCCCGAGCACCACGCGCACCTCGGCAGGCCCCGCGCGCAGCACCTTCGGCGTGAGCCCCGCCGCCCGCAGCAGCGCCCGCAGGCCCCGCTCGACCGCGGCGTCGGCCTTCGCCTTCGCCTTCGCCGCCGGGGTCGTCGGCGCCTTCTTCCGCGCGGCCGTCGCCGCGGCCTTGATCGCCCGCACCGAGGCCTTCGCGGCCGGCTGCCCGTCGACCACGCCGTCCGCGAGGAGTTCCGCGGCGGAGTCGGGCGCCGGCGTCGCCGCCGCCAGCAGCACCAGCGCGTAGGCCCGCTCCTGCCCGGCGCTCAGCGCCGCCTCGCGCGGGACGTTGCGCACGATCGCGAGCAGCTTCTCCGCCTGCGCCGACGACATGAGCTTCGTGCCCTCCACCCACGCGCCGAAGCTCGTGTGCCCGGTGGCCGCGTAGAGCTTCCGGTCGGCGATCTCCCGGAGCGCCTCGCCGACGTCGTAGAAGCTCTCGACCACCGCGGCGAGCCGCCGGCGAATCAGCCGCGTGAGCACGCCGAGGCGCGCCGTGTTGGCGGCCAGCGCCGCGCGCTTCGTCGCGACGATCAGCTCCGACCTCGACGCGCCCGACCCCGACGCCGCCGGCTGCTTCGCCCGCGCCGTCACCTTCGCCCCCGCCTTCGCCCTTGCCATCGGTGCATCGACCTCCGCGTCGTCGATCTTCACGCGCCGCGCGGGCGCGTGACAGGAATTTCCGCGCAGCCGGAGGCCGCTCCGCTGCGGCTCAGCCGGTATCCCCTCGGGGTGCGAGTGCCGGGGGCACGGGGGCAGCCGCCGGAGCGTACTTCCGGAGGTAGCGATCGAGCCCGCGGAACGAGGCGAGGAACCAGCGCCGGAAGGCCAGCGCGACGAGCGGGTGAAACGGCCAGAAGATGCGCGGCACGTTGTAGGCGACCCGGAAGCGCAGGCGGGTCTTGCCGCTCGGGAGCGCGTCGAGCTCGACGAGCTCGACCATCTCGGTCGCCATCGGCAGCGACCAGCGCTCCACGGTCACCACCGAGCGCCGGCCGAGCGCGTGCTCGATGACGCGCACCCGCATCGCCATGAAGGCATAGAACTCGTCCATCACCGCGCCGTCGAGCTCGCCCGGCGGCGTGAGCCAGTCGACGCCGAGGAAGCCCGGCGACCAGGGCTCCTGCCCGACGAAGCCGAGGAAGCTGCGATGCACGACGTCGGGCGCAGCGTCGTAGTCCCAGTGGAGGTCGAACGAGTGCGTGCAGCGACCGAGCAGCGACGCGTCGCTCGGGCGTAGCGCGAAGATCATCGGCCAACGGAGCCAGGTCTGCGCGCGGGCGGTCTCTCGGGTCATCATCCGGTCCTTTCGTCGAACACGTCCATTGCGAGCTCTTCGCCGTCTCCTCGGAGCGGTCGCCGCCGCGCATCGCGGGGCCGAGCGCGCCCTCAGCGGGCCGGATCCCACCCCTTGCACGACGCCAGCGGGTACACCGGCGGCGCCTGGCCGACGGTCTGCTGCGCCCGTCCCGCGCGCATCTCCCCGGTCAGCACCGCGAGCTCGGTGCAGTACACCGGGAGCGACCAGCGGCCGTAGAGGGTGGCGGCCCCCTCGTAGCGCTGCGCGTCGTACTCCTCCGGGGTCGTGAGGTAGCTGCAGTACGCGTTGGCGTAGCCGTTGATCACCACGCGCGCGACCCCATCGCCCGCCCAGGCGTCCGCGAGCGCGCCGCGCAGGCGCCGCCCCGCGACGGTGGTGGGCTCGATCGGGAGGCCCGCGATGACCAGCGACCCGATGCGCGCCTCCTGCAGGGGGAGGTACCGCGGGACCCAGCTCCGCTGCGCGAAGGGCCACGCCACGGCCTCGCGGTAGTACACCGCGTTGCGGTCGGCCAGCAGCTTGAGGATCGGGTTGACCAGCGGGAGCACGCCCAGGACCTTGTTGTTGCCCCCCTCGCCGAAGTCCCAGAACGGGACCTTGTTGCCGTGGGGGGTCTGCCAGGCGTCGGCGGGGGCGCGGCGGACGGCGAGCGCCTGGAGGCGCGTGAACCAGGGCACGATCCTGCGCGCCGCGAAGAACGGCCCCGCCCCTTCGAGGGTGCCCACGGCGAAGGCGGCGCCGACGCGCGGCGCGGAGGTGCGCGCGCCGGGGTCGCGGCAGAAGCGCGCGTCGGGCGTGAGGGCGTAGAAGTCCCGGTACCGTATCGCCGTGACCACGGGGCCGCGCAGCGCCTCGCCCTCCCCGGGCGCGAGGGCCCAGAGGGTGCGCGCGTGGCGCGCCTGCGCGTCGCCGTGCGCCTGGGCGCACTCGAAGTCGTCGTCGTAGCGGCCGACCATGCGGCCGCGCCGGCGGCTCCAGCGGTAGTTGGGGGACACGTCGCCCGCGGACTCCTGCGCGAAGAGCGCCACGAAGCCCGCGTGGCCCCGCTCGCGCGCCCACGCCTCGCACGCGCGCGCCGCGCAGCCCTTGTTGTCCCCGTGGAGCAGCCGGTTGTCCGAATGCACGGACGTGCCGTGCACCGGGAACCACGACACGAGCCCCAGCGGCGCGCCCGCGAGGTCGTCCACGCGCAGCACGGTCATCGTCCGGTCGACCGCCTCGTCGCGCCGCTCCCACGCGACGGGCGTGGCGTCCTCGTTGCGGTTGTAGGCCTCGATCGAGCGGTTGAACGACAGCGCCTCGGTCGCGGGGATCCACCCCGAGGTGACCCAGGCCCGCGCCGGCCGCAGCGCCGC
>JAQBQI010000420.1 GCA_028287085.1 Myxococcaceae bacterium | reverse complement strand
CGGCCCGCCCCCCTCCGGCGCGTCGGCCTGGCCGACGGCGATGGGCGCGTTGCCCGAGAGCAGCACCCAGCGACCGGCGAGGCGCGCCGGCGCCTGACACGCGACCGAACCTGCGACCACGAGACCCAACGCGACGGAGGTGATGATCTTCACGACGGCGCCGACGCTATCACGTCAGCCGCGCCGGTCGCCCTTCCGAGCGACGCGCTCGCGCAAGGCCGCGAGGTCGTCCGCGACGTCCTCGTCGCTCACGGGGGGCCGCACGTCGACGCGCACCCCGGAGCGGGCCTCGCGCTCGGCCCGGGGGGCGGCGCGGCGCCCGGGCTCCCCCGGCTCGGCCGCGTCGCGCAGCGCCTTGCCGACGTTCTCCATGATCCCCGCGACGCCCACCTTGACGGCGTCCTTGAGCTCCTCCGAGGCGCGGGCGATGGCCTCGTCGGCCTCGCGCTTCCTGGCCTTGCGGGTCGCCTTCTCGGCCCGGCGCCCGGCCCGCTCGGCCCGCTCGGCCTCGGCGCGCCGGCGCGACGCGAGCTCGCGGGGCCCGGGGCCCCGCTGGTACCGCCGCCAGTCGGAGAAGAGCCCGAAGCCCCAGCCCAGGAGCGGCCAGACGAACCACAGCAGGTGCGGCGTCGTCAGGAGGTTGATCGCCACGAGCAGGGTCATCACCGACGCGAAGGTCGCCGCGTGGGCCCGCAGGGCGCGCCCGCGCTTCTCCTTCCACGCCGCCGTCTCGTCGCGCACGGCGCGCTCGGCGTCCTGCTCGGCGATGGCCTCGTCGAGCACCGACTCGTCGAGGTTGAGCTGCTTCAGCACGTCGGCTAGCTCGTCCCGCGAGAGCGACTGCCCGGGCTCCTGCCGCGCCACCGCGCGCCGCAGGATGGCGTCGACCTCGGCCTCGGTGAATCGTCTTCCGGGTTCGCTCATGCGGGTCGCGCGGTGACATATCACGCCGGCCGGCTCCGGCCCGAACGGCGGCGCGCGGCGGGCGCTCTTCGCAGTAGCCATACCTGGACGGGTAATGCGATACGTCGCGCCCGGGCCGCCGCGCCGCGGCTCCCGCGCACCGACCGGCCACCTTCGAGGGACTTCAATGAGCGAGATGAGATTCAGGAACTTCGGCGGAATCCACCAGTTCATGGTCAGCGACGAGGCCGACCTCGCGCGCATCGACGAGATCGACCCGGCGCGCTGGGCGGCGACGAGCGCGCCGCTGCACGACCTGCACTGCGACCCGGGCTTCCTGCGCTACGTCGACCACAAGGCGACGGGGCGCGTGCGCGTCGCGCAGATCATCGAGGCCCGCGACTGGCTGTTCGCCCGGCTCGCGCAGAAGGAGGTCGTGCGCAAAGGGGTCGAATCCATTGCGATCGCGGCCGTCGACGAGAAGGGCGAGGCGGGGGCGGCGCTGCGGGCGGCGGCCGACCGGGTCAACCGCGAGCAGAAGGTTGGCGACGCGAAGTCGATCACGCTCGACGACGTGCGGGCCTACAAGGGCGCGTACCAGAAGCTGCTGGCCAACGGCGACGGGGTGATCCCGGCCGACGTGATCCCCGAGGAGGTCGTGAAGGCCTTCATCACCGACGTCATCGAGGTGGTGGGCTCGACGCCCGACCGCGGCGGCTCGCCGGGCATCGACGCCGACCGGCTGAAGCTCTTCATGACGCAGGGGCAGGCGTGGGTCGACTGGCGCGCGAAGGCCGCCGCCGAGCGCCCGTGGGGCGACGACACCGACGCGGCCCTGGCGCTGGTGCGCGAGCTCGACCCGAAGATCGAGGCGTACTTCCTCCAGTGCGAGCTGCTGCGCCAGGAGGCGCCCACCGCGGACAGCCTGCGCCTCGCGCCCGAAGACCTCCGCGCCCTGCGCGCCAAGGCCTTCGAGGACCTCGAGCGCCACGTGAAGGGCTCCCCCCTCGCGGCGCCGAGCGCCGACGGAACGCTCCCGCTCGCGGGCACGGTCAACGTGCTCTACCGCGACCGCTTCGAGGCGCTGCGCGACACGGTGATCCGCCGGGTGCTCGGGGCCGGCGCCGGGTCGATCACGCGCGCCGAGTGGCTCAAGGTGAAGGCGACCTTCGACGGCTACGTCGCCTGGGAGAAGGGCAAGCCCGCGGAGCCCTTCGACAAGCTCGGCGACGAAAAGATGAAGGCCCACCTCGCGGGCGGAATGGACAAGCGGGTCGAGGAGTACATCGCGCTCGACCTCGCGGCGGCCAAGGAGATCGGGCAGATCGACGACCTCGAGAAGGTGCTGCTCTACGTGCGCTGGCTCATCGAGCTGGTGAACAACTTCGTGAACTTCTCGGCGGTCTACCTGCCGAAGAAGACCGCGCTGGTCGAGGCGGGCTCGCTGGTGATCGACGGCCGCCGCCTCGACTTCTGCCTGAAGGTCGCCAACCGCGCGGCGCACAAGTCGGTCGCGACGCTGAGCAACATCTACCTCGTGTACGTCGAGGTGCTGGAGAAGGAGGGCGGCGAGGTGGTCTACCAGCTCGTGGCGCCGGTCACGGGCGGCGAGGCCGGGCGCCTGCGCGTCGGCAAGCGCGGCATCTTCATCGACCTCGACGACAAGGAGTTCGACGCGATCGTCACGGAGATCGTCGACAACCCCATCTCGGTCAAGCAGGCGGCCTTCGCGCCCTTCCGCCGGGCGGCGGCGATGATCTCGTCGAAGGTCGAGGAGTACGTCGCCAACGCGCAGGCCTCGCAGGAGGCGACGATGAACGCGCGCGCCCAGGCGAGCGTCGCGGCGACGCAGGCGCAGGTCGAGGCCGGGGTCACGCAGGTGGGCACCGGCGTCGAGGTCGCCCGCGGCACGGCCCCCGTGCCCGCCGCCCCCGCCACGCCCCCGCCGACCGAGCCCACGCGGCCCGAGGCGGAGCCGCTCAACCCCAACTCCCTCATCCTCGGCGGCGGCATGGCCCTCGCCGGCCTCGGGGCGGTGCTCGCGGGCATCTTCGGCGTCATCAGCAGCGTCAAGGGCTGGCTCGCCATCATCGGCGTGGTGCTGGTGGTGATGGGCATCTCCGCGCTGCTCGGCTGGATGAAGCTGCGCCGCCGCGACATGGCCCTGCTCTTCGAGGCGAGCGGCTGGGCGGTCAACGTGCACATGACCATCACGCGCCCCATCGCGCGGGTGTTCGCCTTCGTGCCCGACCTCCCCCGGGAGGCCGTGCTCGACCGCGCCGACATGCTCCCCGGCAGCCCCGAAGACGAGGACCACACCGGGCGCACGGTGGTGCTGGTGATCCTGCTGGCGGCGCTGCTCGCGGCGGTGTGGTTCTTCCGCCGGCGCATCCTCGGCCTGATGCACTGACCGACCGCGCGGGCGTAGCATCGCCCCCGATGTTGCGAACCCGCCGCGCGCTCGCCTCGCTCCTCTGGATGGCCTCGGTCGCGGGATGCTCGGAGCCCGCGACCCCCGTCGACGCCGCGACCGACGCGCCGACCGACGCGCCCGTCGACGTGCCCGCGCTCGACGCGGCCGACGACCGCGGCGCCTCCCCTTCCCCCGACGCGACCACCGACGAGGTCCCGCGCGCGGCCGACGCGGGCCTCGCGCCGCTCGACTACACGAGCGACGCGCTCTGGCTCTGCCGCGCGGGCATGACGGGCGACGCCTGCCTCGCGGCCGACCTCGCCGCGACCGAGGTGCGCGCCGACGGCACGCGCGTCGCGGTGCCCTCTCCCCCCGCCGCGACCGACCCCGCCTACGACTGCTTCTACCTCTACCCCACGGTCGACGTGACCGGACCGGCGGGCAACCACACCGACCTCGCCAACACGCGGCCGATGCTCGACCCGCTGCTCAACCAGGCCGCGCGCTTCCGCGAGCAGTGCCGCGTCTTCGCGCCGCTCTACCGGCAGTCGACGCTGCTCGGGCTCAACGGCGCCGGCGGCGAGGCCCACCTCGCGACGGCCTTCCGCGACGTCGAGGCGGCCTTCCGCGAGTACCTCCGCCGCGACAACCTCGGCCGCCCGATCGTGCTGATGGGCCACTCGCAGGGATCGTTCATGGCCGAGCGGCTGCTGACGTCGGTGATCCTCCCCGACGCGGCGCTGCGGGCGAAGCTCGTCGTGGCGCTGCTCGTCGGCGGCCTGGTGCAGGTGCCCACCGGGGCCGCCGTCGGCGGAAGCCTCGGCGCCTTCCCCCTCTGCACGAGCGACGACCAGACGGGCTGCGCGATCGCGTACCACACCTTCGGCGCCGACCACGGGCCGACCCCGGGCGGCGTCTACCCCTCGATGATGACGGCGGGCCGCGAGGCGGCGTGCACCAACCCCGCGGCGCTCGCCTCGTCGGCGACCCGCACGCGCGTGCGCTCGGCCTACTTCCCGACCTTCGCGTACCAGGCGGTCTTCGCCGCGGGCATTTCGCTCACGCCTGCGGTCACCACGCCCTTCGTGCTCTTCCGCGACTTCTATGCGGTGGGCTGCGCGAGCAACGCGAGCCTGCGCTCGTACCTCGCGCTCACGGCGCAGCCCGCGGCGGGCGACCTGCGCGCCGACCCGATCCCGTACGGGGCGCTGCTGTACGCGCCGTCGTTCCTGGGGCTGCACTGGCTCGACTACAACGTGGTGCAGGGCGACCTGCAGGCGCTCGTGGCGCGCAAGGCCGCGCGCTTCGTGGGCGGGTCGTGAGGTCCGGCGCCGCCCGCCCGCCCGCGTGGTGCCTGGCGGTCGCGCTCACCGCGGGCTGCGCCGCCTCCGTCGCCGGCACCACCGCCGACGTCCCCGCAGTCACGACCGACGTCCCCGACGTCCCCGACGTCCCCGATGTTCCCGATGTCCCCGACGTCCCCGATGTTCCGTCCGCCGACGTCCCTGCGGTGGGCGAGTGCCAGCGGCCCGGCGACTGCGGCGGGCCCACCTTCGCGTCGGTCGCGGGGTGCCCGACCTCCTCCTGGAGCTGCATCGATCGGCAGTGCGTCTGGGAGTGCCGTGGCGGGCGGCGCTGCGACCGGGCGCCCGACGGCTGCGTGCGCTGCGACGACGAGATGCGCGAGCACTGCCCCGGCCGCGACGCGTGCCCCCAGGGCTGGCCCGACGCCGGGCAGCTCGAGGAGTCGACCTGCGCGCGCGCCTTCACCCGCGAGCCCTCGGAGTGCTTCGGCCCGTGGGCGCGGATGCGCGACGGCACGCTCTGCTCGATGCAGAGCCTCTTCACCGGGGCGCCGCGGATGGTGCTCGCCTGCCGCCGCTGCCAGACCACGCTGATGGGCGTCGAGCCGCTCCCCTGAGCGTGCGGTCATTGACACCGCGGCGCGACGGGTGGTACCCGCACCGACTCCGCGCCGGGACTGCCGCGCGCGTCGACCACCGAATACCAGTCAATCTACCGGAGCATCACGATGGGCAAGGGCGATCGCCGTCATTCGCAGAAGTCGATTCAGCGCGCGGGCCAGCGCAAGAAGAAGGAGCGCGCCGCCAAGAAGCTCGCCGAGCGCGCCGCCCGCTTCGCCAGCGCCGGCAAGGCCGCCGAGAAGAAGACCCGCACCCGCAAGCCCAGCGCCGCCGCCGCGGGCTGATCGCTCCGCCTCCCGCCTTTCCCCCTCCCTCCCGCCTCCCCTCTCCCTACTCATTTTTAGCGTTTTGGTCGCCCCTTGCGACCCTTGCGCCCTTGCGGTTTCTTCCCTCGCCGCGCGCTCACCCCCCGATCCCGTCGCGCGCCGCGAGCAGCGCCGCCCACCAGCGCGCCGTCGCGTCGTCGTCGGTCGTCGCCGCGCGCAGGTCGCCCGCCCACAGCACCACGCGCGCCGCGCCCTCGCGCCACGCCGCGAGCACCGGCCACCGGCCCTCGTCGTCCTCCGCCCACAGCGCCACCGCCGCGTCGTCGCGCAGCCGCACCCGGTCGACCGTCTGCAGGCGCCGCAGCCACCGCTCGGTCACCCGGTCGCCCTCCGGCGCCCGCAGCGCGCCCGCGGCCGCCCGCCCGCTCGCGCCCGCCACCGCGTCGGACC
>JAQBQI010000392.1 GCA_028287085.1 Myxococcaceae bacterium | reverse complement strand
TCACCGGCTCGCTCGTCTACGACGCCCGCCGGTCCGACTTCACCTTCCGCCCCGGGCCGGTGTTCACCAACCTGCTGCTCGCCGACGAGATCAACCGCGCGCCCCCGAAGACCCAGAGCGCCCTGCTCGAGGTGATGGAGGAGCGCCAGGTCACCGTCGAGGGCGAGACCCACCTGCTCGACGAGCCCTTCCAGGTCATCGCCACGATGAACCCGCTCGACCACGAGGGCACCTACGCGCTCCCCGCCGCGCAGCTCGACCGCTTCATGGTGATGCTCTCGCTCGGCTACCCCGCGGAGGCCGCCGAGGTGCACATGCTCAACGTGCACCTCCAGCCCGACGCGCCCCTCGCGCAGCTGCACCCGGTCATCACCCGCGACGACTTCCTCGGCTGGCAGCGCACCGTGCCGATGATCTTCGTCAGCGACGAGCTCAAGCGCTACGCCGTCGCCGTGGTGCAGTCGCTCCGCGGCGACCCGCGCAACCTCCAGTCGATCTCGCCGCGCTCGACCATCCAGCTCGCCCGCGCCGCGCAGGCCCGCGCCATGCTCCGCGGCCGCGACTACGTCGTCGCCGAGGACATCCAGACCGTCGCGCCCGACGTCATGGGCCACCGCGTGCTCCTCGCCGACGGCCGCGCGGGCCGCGAGTTCGTCGGCGAGGCGCTGCACCGGGTCGCCGTCCCGCGATGACCGCCGCGCGCCCGGGCAGCGTCGCCCTGCTCGCGGCGCGGGTGCTGTTCCACACGGCCCTGCTCGCGGCGCTGCCCTTCGTCGTCGGCGGCCTCGCGGGCTTCTTCGCCGAGGTCTCGCAGGTCAGCGAGACCCTCCCCCGGCTCATCGAGCGCGCCTCGGTGGTGCTGCTGCCGCTGCAGGTCGTGCAGGGCGTCTGCGTCTTCGTGAAGGTGCGCCGCGAGCTGTCGCTCACCGACGCCGCGCCGACCGCGCGGGCCGTGCTCGAGAGCGCGCTGCGCCACACCCGCGTGATGACCGACAAGGGCCTCGGGCTCTTCTTCGGCGCCCTCGCCGCGGTGGTGCTCTCCCTCACGCTCAAGTTCGCCGAGCTCGGCATCATCGCCGTGCTCGGGCTCAGCACCCTCTACGCCGTGGTCACCACCGGCGTGCTGCTCAGCACCTTCGTCGCGCAGCGCTTCGAGGAACGCCTCGCCGCGCGCGGCGGGATCATCGGCCGCGAGTTCGTGCCCGTGGTGGTCGAGTCGGGCGAGAGCGTCGAGGAGCGCTTCCATTTCGAGCGCGTGCCCGTGCCCTGGGGCTTCGTGGTGCAGGTCTACCAGCGCCTCCCGGCGCGGCTCGCGACCGAGAGCCGCCACGTCGTCGGGGCGGGCGTCTCGATGCAGCGCGTGACCCTCTCGCGCCCGCTGCACCGCACGCCGCGCGGCGACTACCGCATCCCCCCGGCGAGCGTGGCCTTCACCGACCTCTTCGGGCTCACCCGCGTCGCCATCGCGCAGGCCGCCGAGGCCCGGCTGCGCGTGCTCCCGCGGCTCTACCCCGTCGCGCTCGCGGCCGCCCCGCGCACCCTCGCCCCGCAGGAGGGCGTGCTCGCCGTGCTGCGCCGCGCCCCCACCGAGGACTGGTTCCGCGTGCGCGAGTACCTGCCCGGCGACGACACGCGGCGCATCCACTGGAAGCTCAGCGTGAAGCTCGGGCACCTCCAGGTGCGGCAGCCCGAGACCGTGCCCGTGGTGCGTCGGCGCGTGCGCCTCGTGCTCGACAACCACCTGCCCAGCGCCTACGCGCAGGGCGAGGAGGTCGACCTCGTGCTCGGCGACGCGCTCGACCGCCTCGTCGAGCTCTGGATCTCCCTCGCCCGCGCCCTCGTCGAGCGCGGCGAGTCGGTGCAGCTCGCCGTCGCCACCGACGACCCGGCGCGGCCCGTCGAGAGCCTCGACCTCGCGCGCGGCGCGCAGCCCCGGCTGGTCGAGCTCGGCTCGCGCGTGCAGTGGCAGTCCGAGACCGACTTCGACCGGGCCGCGGCGGGCGCCGAGCAGGGTCAGGCGATGGTGGTGGTGACGGCGAGGTTCCTGCCGCTGCCGCCGCTGCCGCCGCCCGCGGCCGGGGCCGTGACCTGGGTCTTCCTGCCGGTGGCCGACGAGATCCCGACGGCGCTGCCGCGGCGCGCGGTCGACAAGCTGCTCGCGTTCTTCACGCAGCCCTTCGCGCCGGGCGCCGAGGAGAACGCGCTGCTCGCCTCGGCCCGGCGGGGCAACGCGCGGCGCCGCCTGGAGACGGTGCGCGCCAACACCGCCCACCTCACGGCGCAGGGCTCCGCCGCCGCCGAGGCGGCCCTCCGCGCGCGGGCCGAGCCCTTCTTCAAGGTCACCCGCAGCGGCGTCGCTTACCTCCTGGGGTAAGTCCGGCGCCGGGCGCCGTGCTATCCCGCGGGCGATGGCCAGGACGAAGCTCGCAACGGCGGTCGCGAAGGTCGAGCGCGAGGGCGCGCTGGTGGTGTTCCCGATCGACAACCGGCCCGAACCGCCGTCGCTGTGGGCGCGGCTGCACCCCGGCGCGGAGATGCGCTGGAACTGGGACGACGGCGGCGACGCCCGCGTGTTCGAGCTGTGGCACCTGCGGATGCAGCTCTCGCTCTCGCGCGAGGTCGTGTACTCGAAGTGGTTTCGCGGGCGGGCGACGCTGTTCGCGCGCGACGTGTTCGCGGCGATGCTCACGCTGCTGCGCGAGGGGCGCGACCCGCGCGGGGGATTGAGCGCCGAGGCGGCGGCGATCCTGGAGGTGCTCGACGAGACCTCACCCGTGTCGTCGAAGGAGCTGCGCAAGCTCACCGGCCTGCAAGGCAAGCTCCTCGAGGGCGCGTGGACGCGCGCGACGCAGGAGCTGTGGTCGCGGCTGCTGATCGTGGGCTACGGCGAGGTCGCCGACGGGGCCTTCCCCTCGCTCGCGGTCGGCGCCACGCAGTCGCTCTTCGACGACCTCTGGGACGCCTCGGCCGAGCAGACGCCCGCCGAGGCGCGCGCGCTGCTGGCGTTGCGCCCCGGCGCGGGGTCGCTGTTCTACAAGCACTTCATGAAGGTGCTCGCGAAGCGTTAGGGCTCGGCGACGCAGCCGGGGCCGCCCCACTCGGCCGTTCCGCAGCGGTAGTGGAGCGCGCAGACGTTGTCGACCCCATCGGTGTCGCAGGGCTGGCCCGGGCCGGCGATCACGGGCGACGACACGGGCACCGCGAGCGTGGCGGAGCGGAGTCCCTGCCCGTCGACGAGGGTCACGCGCAGGCCGCGGACCTCGGCCGCGCGACCGCGCACGTCGAGGGAGGTCACCCCGCGGCCGATGAAGCGGTCGCCCTCCTCGTGCCCGACGTAGACGGTCGCGAGCCCGACGCGCGCCCCGTCGGCGTCGAGCAGCTCGACCTCGGCGCGCGTCGCGTCCCGCGTCGTGTCGGAGCCCACGACCCGGAGCCGCAGGAGGTCCTGCCAGACGAAGGCGCTGGCCGCGTCGAGCGCGGGCGGCGTGGCCTCGACGCAGCGCCCGATGCCCGGGGGCAGACCGTCGCGGCCTGGCAGAACCAGCCCCCGCGGCACGCCGCCGCGCCGCGCGAGAACTCGCAGCGGCCCTCGACGGTGACGGGCGGGGCGATCTCGATGGTCCACGCGCAGCCGCCGCCGTGGCAGCCCGAGGCGAGGAAGTAGGTGGTCTCGCCCGGGCCCAGCTCGAGGTCGAAGGCGAGCGGCTGCGTGAAGGGGTTCGACGAGTGGAAGTCGGTGAACTGGCGGCACGCGAGCTCGGTGCCGGCGCCCTCGCAGGCGCGGTGCGCGGAGAAGCTCCAGAGGTCGGGGCCGAGCGCCGAGACGCGCCAGAGGCCCGCGACCGGCGCGGTGAAGCGCAGCCAGCGGTCGGCGCCGGACTGCCACCCCTGGCACGCGCCGACCCCCGAGTGCCGCGTCGAGGTCGCGGTGAGGCGGTAGCCGCCCGCGCGCGTCGCCCCCGCGTTGACGTCGATCGCGCCCGACGCGCAGGCCGGACCGGCGTCGGGCACATCGACCACCACCGCGGGCGCGTCGACCACCACCGCGGGCGCGTCGTCCGCGACGACGGGCGCGTCGACCACCACCGCGGGCGCGTCGGTGGCGGCGTCGCCGGGCGCCGTGCCCGCGGTCTCCGCGCAACCCGCCAGCGCGAGCATCCATCCCAGCGCCAGCCGACGGGCCGTCGTCATCGTCAGTGCCTCCATTGGTCCGCGCAGTGGCCGGCCGCGGCGCCGTCCGTCACGAGAATCGTCCGCCGCCGGGCGCGCACACCCGCTAGGCTCCGCCCCGTGCGGACCCCGGGTGCCGTCGTCGCGCTGGCCCTCTGGTGCGTCCCGCGAGCGTCGCGGGCGCAGGACGCGCTCGCCTTCACCTGGACCGCCCCGCCGACCTGCCCCGCCCGCGACGACGTGGTGGCGCGCGCCCTGCGGCTGCGCCCTACGCTGGCCCT
>JAQBQI010000383.1 GCA_028287085.1 Myxococcaceae bacterium | reverse complement strand
CCGCGCCGCCCACGCCGCCCGGCTCGCCCGCCGCGCCCGGCATCCCCGGCGCGCCGTTGGCGCCCTCGGCCGCGTTGATCACGCAGCCGTTGATGAACACCCGCGCGCTCGACCCCAGCACCCGGATGCCGTACGCGCTGCCGCCCGCCATCATCGCCGCGGCCGACTGGATCGACAGGAGCTGCAGCTCCATGTTGGCCGACACCCCGCGCACGACCACGCCCCCGGCGCCCGGCTCGATCACGGTGGCCCCGTCGCGGGTGCGCGCCCACGCGCGGGCGTCGTCGTAGCCGCCGTAGATGTTCACCGCCGCGGTGATCACCAGGGCTTCGCCGTAGCGCCCCACCGCGGCGTAGACCGGCCGCGGCATCGACCCGCTCGTGGCGAGGGTGACGGCCGCGGCGATCGAGCGCAGCGGCATCGCCATGGTGCCCGGGTTGGCGTCGTCGCCGCGCGGCGACACGAAGACCCCGCGCATGGCGTCGCCGTCGACGCCGTCGCAGTTGACGTCCTCGAAGGTGAGGTCGGGGTCGTCGATGGCGCCGGGACTGCACTCGCAGCCATTGGCCGGCGAGCTGTCGCGGTCGACGAAGGCCGTCTCGCAGGCGTACGCGCAGGCGCCGGCCGCGCAGGTCGCCGTCTGGTGCGCGCCGCGCGCGCAGGCGTTGCCGCAGCTGCCGCAGTTCTGGAGGTCGGTCGAGTAGTCGGCCGGGCCGTGGGCGCAGACCGCCGCGCCGTTCTCCGGGGCGCACGTGTCGGAGTTGCAGGGGTTGTCGTCGCGGCAGTCGAAGGGCGCGGACTGGGCGCAGCGCAGGTGGGCGACGTCGCAGGACCAGGTGCCCACACAGGCGTCGCCGCCGAGCACCGAGCAGTCGGAGTCGCGCTCGCAGTTGACCGACTCGACGCAGCCGCGCGCCCCGGCGCAGAAGCGCCCCGTGGGGCAGCGCGCGTCGACCGGCGCGTGCACGCAGCGCCCGCCGTTGGCGTCGCAGGAGTCGTCGGTGCAGACCACGCCGTCGTCGCAGCCGGCGGTGCCTCCGACCACGACGCAGCGGTGGGCCACGCAGGCCTGGGCGTTGGTGCAGAGGTCGGGCGCGGCGCAGTCGTCGAGGTCGCGGCAGATGCGGCCGAGGCCGCCGTCCATGTCGGCGTCGGGGTCGACGCCGGCGTCGTCCTTGGGCAGCACCTTGCCGCCGTCGAGGTCGCTCGGGTCGATGACGTCGGTGCCCATGGCGCACGCCGTGGCGAGCACCGCGAAGCCCAGCCACCGTCGGATCGTCTTGCCCCTCATGGCGCCCGCGGGGTTCAGGCGGTCTCCCACGGCGCGAGCGCCGGGGGGTTGTCGCGGGGCGCCGCGGGCTCGCCGCCGGGCGAGAGGCGGTTGGCGCCCTGGAGGGTGCTCCACGCGGCGCTGAAGGCGGTGCGCTGCCGCTCGCGCTGCTCGATGCTCCCCGCGGGCAGGTGAAACCACGCCGCCTGCAGCCGCTCGTGGGTGCAGTCGAGGATCATGAAGCCGCGCAGCCCGGGGTTGCCGTAGCGGAGGTGGGGGTTCTGCGCGAGGAGGGGCGCGACGTCGGCGTTGGGGTGGTCGCCGGGCGAGGTGATGGCGGGGGTGATGAACTCGACGCCGAGCGAGCCCTGCCCCGTGGCGGCGTTGTACGAGCCCGCGGAGAAGGGGTCGACGGCGATGTCCATGGCCCACGACGAGTGGATGTCGCCGGTGAGCACGGCGACGTTGGACGAGCGCATGGTGGCGAGCGCCCGGAGGAGGCGCGTGCGCGCGACGGGGTAGCCCTCCCAGCCGTCGAGGTTGAGGTCGGGTCGGATCGCGCCGACCTGCACCTGCTGCCCGATGACCTTCCAGCGCGCGGTGGAGCTCGCCAGGTTGGCGAGCAGCCACTGCTCCTGGTCGGCGCCGAGGAGCATCCGGCTCGGGTCGTTGGAGACCTCGGCCTCCTGCATCGAGCGCCCCCAGATGCGGGTGTCGAGCAGCGAGAGGTCGATGAGGTTGCCGAAGGCGAAGCGCCGCCAGATGCGCCCGTTGTCGAGCTCGCGGATGGGCATCCACTCGAAGTAGGCCTGCATCGCGGCGGCCTTGCGGGTGCTCCAGAGCCCCTCGGTCTCGGGGAGGTGGTTGTCCGCGCCGTCGCGCCACGCGTTGTTGGCGAACTCGTGGTCGTCCCAGATGGCGATGAAGGGGTGCTGCTGGTGGGCGGCGCGCAGGTCGGCGTCGCGCTTGTACCAGGCGTGCCGCCGCCGGTAATCGGAGAGGGTGACCGCCGACGTGGGCGGGTCGTACGGCCGCACGCCCCCGTACAGGTTGTTCTGGAACTCGTAGATGTAGTCGCCCAGGTGCAGCACCGCGTCGAGGTCGGCGCGCTCGGCGACGTCGCGGTAGGCGTGGAAATAGCCGTGCGCGAGGCTGGAGCACGACACGACGGCGAAGCGCAGCCGCTCGACGGTGCCGGCGGGGGCGGTGCGGGTGCGGCCCACGGGCGAGCGCGTCTCGCCGACGGAGAAGCGGTAGTAGTAGGTCGTCGCCGGGCTCAGCCCCCCGACGTCGACCTTGACGGTGTAGTCGCGCGACGCGGCGGTGTTGAAGGTGCCGCTCGTGACGACCGCGGCGAAGTCGGGGGTGGTCGAGGTCTCCCAGCGCACCACCGCGGTGCCGTCGGCGCCCATGCGCGGGGTCACGCGCGTCCAGAGCATCACGCGGTCGGGCAGCGGGTCGCCGCTCGCCACGCCGTGGAGGAAGTCGACCGCCGCCACGGCCGGGCCGCCGTCGACCGGCGGGCCGCTGTCGTAGGGGGCCGCGGGCGCGTCGACCGGCGTGAAGCCCGCGTCGGCCGCCGCCGGCGTCGCGGCGGTGTCTTCACAGCCAGCGGCCACCGTCCCCAGCGCGACCGAGGCGCCCACACCAGCCAGGAGATCTCGTCGGGTCAACATCGTGCCCGCGACGATACCGCACACGAGGGCCGCGATGGCGACTCCCGCAGCGCGCGCCGCGCCCGTGTCATCCTCGGCGGCCATGCGCCGTCCCCTCCTGGTCCTGCTCCCCGTCGCGGCCCTCGCGTGCGCCCACCCCATCGCCCCGGCCGCGCCGCACGCGGCGCCGATTCCGCCCGCCGCGGCCGCCGTCCCGACC
>JAQBQI010000379.1 GCA_028287085.1 Myxococcaceae bacterium | reverse complement strand
GCCGACACCTGCGCCGACAGCAGCCGCGCCACGGGCACGTCGTCCTCGCGCAGCCAGCGCCCGGCCAGCATCAGGAGGGCGGGCCCGCCCGACCAGCCGTCGACGCGGGTGACCACCGCGCGCAGCGACGCCACCGCCGCCGCGTCGCCCTCGTCGGCGGGCGACCCCACCGCCATGCCCGCGAGGCCCGCGAGCTCGCCGTAGCCGTCGTCGCTGAAGGCCTCGCCCCACCCCCACGCCTCGTGGAAGAGCGGCGACCACCCGGCGAACTCCACCACGAGCGCGCAGCCGAGGGCCCGCTCGACCGCGCCCAGGTCGGCGTCGCAGCCCTCGACGAAGCGCACCGCGAGGCGGTCCTCGACCGGCTGCAGCAGCACGGCGATGAGCTCCGAGCCGGCGACGCCGGTGCGCAGGCCCGCCTCCACCTCGGCCTCGGTGCGCAGCAGGTGCACCGACACGCCGAGGTGCCCGAGGCTGAAGCGCCGGATGCGCAGCGCCGCGCGGTCGGTGACGTCGCGCACCAGCACCAGCACCTCGTCGCCGAGGTTGCGCAGCTGCAGCTCGACGTGGCGCCGCGACCCGTCGGGCCGGCGCACCACCACCTCGTACTCGGGCGGCGCCACCTCGCCGCGCAGCCGGCGGCCCACGCGCTGGCTCACGCGGGCGCTGTCCTCCGGCGCGACGAGCTCGGCCGCCTGGCGCCCGAGCATCTCGTCCTTCGAGACCCCGGTGATCTCCGCGAGGGCGTCGTTCACGTACACGACCACCCCGTGGCGGTGCATGAGAACGCCGAGCGGGGATGCGTCGAGAAGTCGGCGGTGCACCCTTGGGGTTTCTCCTGTTCGCCCGAGCGACCGCAACCGCGTAGCGGCGACCGCGGTGCGTCGCCGTCGTGACGCGGGGCGCCCCAGCGGCGAAGCACCCGGACTGTGCGCCGACGAGGGGGTTTTGTTCAAGGTAGACCCTGTGCTAGACGCCGCGCGGACGATGGCCGCCAGCTACTTCGACGTCGACGGAACCCTGGTCCGCACGAACCTCGTTCACCCGACCTTGTTCTATTTGCTCAACCAGGCGACGCCGGGGCGCACCCTCGCCCGCCTCGGCGGTGCGCTGCTGCGCGCGCCGCTGCTCGCGCTCGCCGAGATGCGCGACCGCCGCGCCTTCAACGAGGAGCTGTACATGCTCTTCCGCGGCATGAGCGAAGACCGCCTGCACGCCCTCGCCGACGAGGCCGTCGAGAAGGTGCTGCGCCCGGCGATCTACCCCGGCGCGCGCGACCTCATCCGCCGCTGCAAGGACCTCGGGCACCAGGTCGTCATCTGCTCGGGCGCGCTCGATTTCCTGATGGTCCCGCTCGCCAGGGAGCTCGGGGCCGACGAGGTCATCGCCAACCGCCTGGAGTTCCACGACCGCATCGCGAGCGGGCGCATGATCCCGCCGGTCGTGGCCGGGCCCACCAAGGCGCTGCTCATCCGCGAGCACGCGCGCCGCGGCGGGCACGACCTCGACGCCAGCTTCGCTTACAGTGACTCGTATTCCGACGTGCCGATGCTCTCGGTCGTCGGCCACCCCTCCGCCGTCAACCCGGACGCGGCCCTCGAGCGACTCGCGCACGCGCACCGCTGGCCCGTCGTGCACCTGGATCGGACCCCGTGACCCACCCCTGCGTCGTGACCCTCGACCGCAAGAGCGCGCCCCGCGTGCTCTTCTCCGGCAACCGCCTCATCGAAGTCGACCTCCCCGCCGGCACCCGGGTGATCTACCCGAAGCCGCCGCTGGAAGGGCTGCGCGACCCCGACGCGGCCATCCGCTACGCGATCAACCACCCGTACAACCGCGAGCCGCTCTACGCGCTGCTGCGGCCCGGGATGAAGGTCGTCATCGCGATGGACGACATCTCGCTGCCGCTGCCGCCGATGAAGAAGCCCGACGTGCGCGAGCGCGTGCTCACCATCGTGCTCCAGCTGCTCGCCGACCACGGGGTCGACGACTTCGAGATGATCATCGCGACGAGCGTGCACCGGAAGATGACCGGCCCCGAGGTCCGGCACATCGTCGGCGACAGGATCTTCAACGCCTACTGGCCCAAGCGCCTCTACAACCACGACGCGGAGGACCTCGACAACATGGCCCTCGTCGGGGAGACCGACCTGGGCGAGCGCGTGGTGCTGAACAAGAAGGCCGTCGAGGCCGACCTGGTCATCTACGTGAACCTCAACCTCGTCCCGATGGACGGCGGCCACAAGAGCGTGGCCGTGGGGCTGTGCGGCTACGAGAGCCTGAAGCCGCACCACAACCCCAAGGTGATGCGCAAGTGCCACTCGTACATGGACCCGAAGACGAGTGAGCTGAACACCGTCGTCGAGCGCATGGGCAAGGTCACCAACAAGACGCTCAAGGTGTTCACCATCGAGACCACGGTGAACAACCGCATGTTCGACCGGCCGCTCTCGTTCCTGCACAAGAACGAGGACGACTGGTCGGGCAACGAGCGGCTCGCCTTCAAGGGACTGCAGTTCGCGCTCGACCGCACGCCCGACCAGGCGAGGCAGAAGATCTTCGAGAAGGTCCCCTCGCCCTTCGAGCTCACCGGGGTCTTCGCGGGCGAGACCGAGGCCGTCCACGCCCACACCCTCAAGCGCTGCTTCGAGCAGTACTGCGTGCCGGTCGAGGGCCAGGCCGACATCCTCATCAGCGGCATCCCCTACGTGTCGCCGTACAACGTCAACGCCTTCCTCAACCCGCTGCTCGTGCAGGTGATGGCGCAGGGCTACCTCTTCAACATGTACCGGGGTCAGCCCCTCGTGAAGAAGGGCGGGACCATCATCATCACGCACCCGTGCACCGACCGCTTCGACCACGCGCAGCACGCGCCCTACGTCGAGTTCGTGCACCGGCTGCTGCCCGAGACCCGCGACGCGATGGAGCTGCACAAGCGCTTCGAGCACGAGTTCGCGGCGCACCCCGCCTACCTCCAGATGTACCGCCGCGGCAACGCGTACCACCCCGTCCACGCGTTCTTCATGTGGTACTGGGGCGAGGCCGGGCGGCAGCACGTCGGGCGCGTCATCGTGGTGGGCGCCGACAACGCGTACATCCCGCAGGTGCTCGGCTACGAGACCGCGCGCAACATGCACGAAGCGCTCGAGATGGCGAAGGACACCGCGCCGTCGTCGCCGCAGATCACCTGCATGCACCTGCCGCCCATCGTGATGGCGGACATGGTCATGCCCCGCAGCCCGGGAGTCGCCCCGTGAGCGTGAACGGGCACGGCCCGCTCGACGTCACGAAGATCCTCGAGGGCTCACGGATCATCGTCGTCGGGGGAACGGGCTTCCTCGGCAAGGTCTGGCTCTCGCTCCTGCTCTGCCAGTACCCCGACATCGGCAAGGTGTTCCTCGTGGTGCGCTCGAAGGGCGCCCAGGACTCCGAGGCCCGCTTCTGGACCGACATCGCCCCGAGCGAGCCCTTCGCGCCGCTGCGCGCGCGGCACCCGGGCCCGGCCTACGAAGACTTCCTCCGCGAGAAGGTGCGCGTCGTCGACGCCGACGTCTCCAAGCCCCTCTGCGGCTTCAGCAACGACCTCCGCCGCGAGATCGAGGGCACCATCGACGCCCTCGTCAACGTGGCGGGCGTGGTGGACTTCAACCCCCCGCTCGACGAGGCGCTGCTCACCAACGCCGCGGGCATGCAGAACCTCGTGGTGCTCGCCAAGTCCCTCGGCGACGTGCCGGTGCTGCACACCAGCACCACCTACGTCGCGGGCTACCGCACCGGGCGCGTCGAGGAGGTCGACCCCCGCGACGACCCCTTCCCCTACTTCAAGGACATGCCCGACGCCCCGTGGGATCCGCACCGCGAGATCTCCGAGGGCCTCGCGCTCGCGGCGAGCGTGACGAAGCACGCCGACGACGCCAACCGCGTCGCGCAGTACGAGCGCGACGCGAAGGCCAACCTCGAGGCGAAGAAGGAGCCCACCACCGGGCCGATCTTTACCGCGGAGGTAAAGAAGGTGCGCGAGAAGTGGCTGTCGGCCGAGGGCGAGCGCGTCGGCATGGAGCGCGCGAAGTTCTGGGGCTGGACCAACACGTACACGTACACGAAGAGCCTCGGCGAGCAGGTGCTCGCGGGCTCGGGGCTGCGCTTCACCATCGTGCGCCCCGCGGTGATCGAGTCCTCGGTGGCCTTCCCCTCGCCCGGCTGGAACGAGGGGATCAACACCATGGCCCCCATCATGTTCATGTTCATGGCGGGCCACATGCGGGTGCCGGCGCACGCGCGCGCGGGCCTCGACATCATCCCCGTCGACATGGTCTCCGCGGGCATGGTGCTGGCGCTGGCCGCGCTGCTCGAGGACACGCAGGCGCCCGTCTACCACCTGGGTTCGAGCCACACGAACCCCGTCTCGATGAACCGGATCATCGAGCTCTCGGGGCTCTACAAGCGCAAGCACTACCAGCGCACGAGCAAGGGCAACCCCTGGGTGAACTTCGTGCAGGCGCACTGGGAGCCCACGCCCGTCAGCAAGGAGGTCTTCTTCAACCAGGGGGCGCCGGCGCTCGCCCGCGCCGCCAAGACCCTCTCGAAGCTCGCCCGCACGGCCTCGGTGGGCCCGGCCGCCATCGTGATGGCCCCGGCCTCGCGGGCGCTCAACTCGTACAGCGAGCTGGCGAAGCGCAACGGCGAGATCTTCGGCCTCTTCGTGCCCTTCATGGCCGAGACCGACTACCAGTTCGTCACCAACAACATGTCGGCCCTGGTGAAGCGCCTCAGCGCCGCCGACCACGCCGCGCTGCCGTGGGCCCCCGAGGCGATCGACTGGCGCCACTACCTGATGGAGGTCCACTACCCGGGCCTCGACCGCTGGGTGATGCCGCTCATCGAGGAGCGCCTCAACCGCCCGGCGAAGCCGCTGCGCGCGTACGTCACGCTGCTCGACGTGCTCGACGAGGCGGCCGAGCGCCACGAGCTGCGCCCGGCGCTGCTGCGCCTCGAGCGCGACGGCCTCGCCCGCGTCTCCTTCGCCGAGTGGAAGTCGCGCGCCGACGCCACCGCGGCCCGCCTCGTCGCCGCGGGCGTGAAGCCCGGCGACCGCGTGGTGCTCTGCGCGGGCAACCACCCCGCGTGGCCGATCGCGTACTTCGGCATCCTGCGCGCGGGCGCCGTCGCCGTCCCCAACGACTCCGCGATGGAGTCCGCGGCCCTCGACAACGTGCTGCGCGCCTCGCGCGCCGTCGTGGTCATCGCCGACGAGAAGGTGCGCGAGCGCCTCGCGACGATCGACCCGACGGCCGCCGTGCTCGACCTCCACGCGGTCACGGCCGACGACGCGACGCTCACGCCCCCGACGATCGCGGCGCCGACGGCCGACTCCCTCGCGAGCGTGATCTACACCTCGGGCACGACCGGAACCCCCAAGGGCGTGATGCTCTCGCACGGCAACTTCTGCCGTCTGATCGCCGCGCTCGCGCCGGTGTTTCCGCTCGGCGAGGGCGACCGGGTGCTGTCGGTGATGCCGCTGCACCACACCTTCGAGTTCACCTGCGGGCTGCTGCTGCCGCTCTCGCGCGGCGCCTCGATGGTCTACCTCGACGAGCTCACCGGCGAGCGCATGGTCGACGCCCTGCGCGACGCCAAGGTCTCCGCGATGGTGGGCGTGCCCGCGCTCTGGCAGCTGCTCGAGCGCCGCATCACCCAGCAGGTGAAGGACCTCGGCCCCGGCGCCACCACGGTCTTCGACGCCGCCCTCGCGCTCAACCGCACGCTCGGCGAGAAGGCCGGCATCAACGTCGGCCAGGTGCTCTTCGGCCCGGTGCACGCCGCGCTCGGCGGCCGGCTGCGCTTCCTGATCTCGGGCGGCGCGGCGCTGCCCAAGGAGACGGCCGAGCTCTTCCGCGGGCTCGGTCTGCCGCTCGCGGAGGGCTACGGGCTCACCGAGGCGGCGCCGGTGCTCACGGTCGCCAAGGCGAGCTCGTCGGCCAGGCCCGGCAGCGTCGGCACGCCCATCCCCGGCGTCGAGGTGAAGATCGTCAACCCCGACCCCTCGGGCGTGGGCGAGGTGGTCGCGCGCGGTCCCAACGTGATGCTCGGGTACGCCGACAACCCCGAGGCGACGGCCGCGGTGCTCTCGCCCGACGGGTGGCTGCGCACGGGCGACCTCGGGGCGATCGACAAGAAGGGCAAGCTCACCCTCGTCGGCCGCAGCAAGGAAGTCGTCGTCGCCGCCAACGGGGAGAACATCTACCCCGACGACGTCGAGCGCGCGCTCGGCGAGGTGGCGCTGGTGAAGGAGCTCGTGGTGCTCGGCATCGCCGACCCGCGCGGCGGCGAGCGGCTGGCGCTGCTGGCCGTGCCCGACACCGACGGGCTCGACGCCGACGAGCGGGCGACCCGGCGCGACCGCGCGCTGCGCAACCTGAAGAACGCCGTGCGCGACCTGCCGCCGGCGTGGCAGCCCGCGGTGGTGCTGCCCTACGACGCGACGCTGCCGCGCACGGCGACGCGCAAGGTGAAGCGCGCCGAGGTGCGCCCCATCGTCGAGCGCCTCGTGGCGGCGAGCACCCCGACGCGCCCCGCGGCGGGCAAGGCGTCGACGGACAACCCCGTGCGCAAGGCGATCGCGACGATCGCGCGCCGCCCGGTCGAGGAGGTCACCGAGAAGACGCGCCTGCGCGCCGACCTCGGGTACGACTCGCTGATGGCGATGGAGCTCGCCGTGGCGCTCGAGGCCATCCGCGGCCGGCAGGTGCCGCAGGAGCTGGTGACGCTGGAGTCGGTGGGCGAGCTCGAGCGGGCGCTCGGGCTCGAGAGCGAGCAGGCGCGCTTCCCCGACGAGTCGCGCGCCGCCGCCCCGAAGGACGACGACGACGAGCTCCACCTCGACGTGCCGGGCCCGCTCAAGGACGCGGCCAAGTCGGCGCTCGCGGTCTTCCAGCGGGAATTCTACGCGTCGGTGATGAAGCCCAAGGTGACGGGGCGCGCGTACATCCCGCACAACCGCAACGCGCTCGTGGTGGCCAACCACACGAGCCACCTCGACATGGGCTTCGTGAAGTACGCCCTCGGCACCTACGGGAAGAACCTCGTGGCGCTCGCGGCGCGCGACTACTTCTTCGACACGCCGCTCAAGCGCGCGCTGATGGAGAACCTCACCAACGTGGCCAGCTTCGACCGCGACGCGGGCCTGCACGAGACCCTCAACGAGGTCGGCGAGCTGCTCCGCGCGGGCAAGACGGTGCTGATCTTCCCGGAGGGCACGCGCAGCCCCGACGGGCGCATCCAGAAGTTCCTCGGGGCCGTGGGCTTCCTGGCGCTGCACCACGAGGTCGACGTGCTGCCCGTCTGGCTCGGCGGAACCTTCGAGGCGATGCCCAAGAGCCGCGTGGTGCCGACGCGCCGCGAGATCACCGCCCGCATCGGCCCGCCGCTGGAGTTCGACCAGCTCCGCCGGCTGACGAGGTCGATGAAGCCGGTGGAGTCGGCGCGCACCGTCGCCCGGCTCGCGCAGCGCGCCGTCGAGGCCCTGCGCGACGGCTCGCTGCTCGACCTCGCGACCCTCGCCGACGCGAAGGACGACGCGCCCCGCAAGCACCCGCTCGTCGCCCTCTTCGACGACCTGCCGCGGCGCTTCCTGCCCGGCCGCGTGGAGAACCCCGTCAGCTTCTACTTCACCCTGGGCGCCGAGCCCGAGGCCAAGTGGACGGTCGACGTCAACGCGACCGAGTGTCGCGTGGTCAACGGCAAGCCCGACGGCGCGCAGGCCGACTGCGTGCTCAAGACGAGCGCCGAGCTGTTCACCCGCATCGTGCGCGAGGGCTACGAGCCCGGCGTGGCGGAGTTCATGTCGGGACAGGTGAAGTCCAACGACGTGGCGCTGCTGCAGACCTTCACCCGCGCCTTCCAACTCGGCTGAAGTTCTTTGAGGCAACGATGAAGGCACTGGTCACCGGCGCGACGGGATTCCTCGGCACCCACCTCGTCGACGCGCTCGTCGCGCGCGGCCACGCGGTCGTCGCGCTCGCCCGCGACCCGGCGCGATTGAAGCCCCGCGACGGGGTCACGGCCGCGAAGGGCGACATCCTCGACGCCGCCTCGCTCGGGCGCGCAGTCGAGGGCTGCGAGGCCGTCTTCCACTGCGCGGGCGTCGTCTCGCGCGACCCCGACGACGGCGAGCTGCTCTGGCGCACGCACGTGCTCGGCACCCGCAACGTGGCGCAGGCGGCGAAGGCCGCGGGCGTCCGCCGCCTCGTGCACGCCAGCACCAGCGGCACGGTCGCCATCAGCGAGGACGCCACGCAGGTCGGCCGCGAGGACGACCCGGTGCCCTACGCGCTGATCGAGAAGTTCCCGTACTACCGCTCGAAGCTCTACGCCGAGCAGGAGGCGCTGCGGGCCAACGGCGAGTCGCTCGCGGTGGTGAGCGTCAACCCCTCGCTGCTGCTCGGTCCGGGCGACGTCTTCGGCTCGTCCACCGGCGACGTGCAGAACTTCCTCGACCGGAAGATCCCCGCGGTGCCGTCGGGCGGCGTGGCCTACGTCGACGCGCGCGACGCCGCCGAGGCGATGGCCCTCGCGTACGAGAAGGGCGCCCCCGGCCGGCGGTACCTCGTCAGCGCGAGCAACTGCACCCTGCGCGAGTTCTTCGACCGCCTCGAGCGCGTCACCGGCGTGAAGGCCCCGACGCTGCGCCTGCCGCCCTCGCGCGCCCTCGCGAAGTTCGGCGCGCAGCTCATGGAGGCCGGCGCGAAGTTCGCGGGCGTGAAGGCCCCCGTCGACGCCGCGAGCGTCGAGATGGCGCAGCTCTACTGGTACTGCGACAGCGGCCGCGCGACGCGCGAGCTGGCCTGGTCCCCGCGCGACCCCGTCGCCACCCTGGCCGACACCGTCGCCGACCTCCGCGCGCGCAATACCTTCAAGCCCCTGCGCTGACCGCGCGCGTTGCCGGCTGACGCCCGCACCCACACCCGCGCCAACGCCCACAGTCGATATACCTGTAGGGATTGAAGGCCCATTGGAGACTTCAACCTACATGCCAATCAGACCGTCACGCGATTGACATGTCATTTTATTGAGTGTTCATTCGTCACTCATGGACGCACTGAACGTTTCCGAGGTGGTGGCGGCGGCCGGGGAGGGCTTCGGCGTGGGCTCGTCGGTCGGCCCCTACGTGCTCGTCCGCCAGATCGGCCAGGGCGGCATGGGCGCCGTGTACGAGGGCGTCCACCGGCACCTCGAGAAGCGCGTCGCGATCAAGGCGCTGCACCTGCGCTTCGGCGAAGACCCCGTCGCGCGCGAGCGCTTCCACCGCGAGGGCCGGGCGGCGGCGCGGGTGCGCCACCCCAACGCCGTCGAGGTCTTCGACTGCGGCATCGAGCAGGGCGTGGCCTGGCTCGCGATGGAATTCCTCGAGGGCGAAGACCTCGGGTACCTGCTCGAGCGCGAGGGCGTGCTCGCGGTCGCCCGGCTCACCGACCTGATGCTCCCCGTCATCGCGGCGGTCGCGGCGGCCCACGAGCAGGGCATCGTGCACCGCGACCTCAAGCCCGAGAACATCTTCCTCGCGCACACCCAGCACGGCTTCGTGCAGCCCAAGGTGCTCGACTTCGGCGTCGCCCGGGTGCTCGACGAGAACGCCGGCATCACCCGCAGCACCACCCTGCTCGGCACTCCCTATTACATGTCGCCCGAGCAGACCATCAACGGCAAGAGCGCCACCGTGCTGAGTGACCAGTACTCGATCGGCGTGATGCTCTACGAGTGCGTGACGGGGCAGGTGCCCTTCGACCGCGACCGGCTCTACGAGCTCATGTCCGCGATCGTGCGCGGTCCGCTGGTGACGCCCCGCGAGCTGCGCCCCGACGTGCCCGCCGACTTCGAGAAGGTGGTGCTGCGGGCGATGCACCGGGCGCCGGGCCGGCGCTTCCCCACGATGCGCGCCTTCGGCGAGGCGCTGCTGCCCTTCGCCAGCCCCGGGCAGCGCGCCCTGTGGGAGCCGGTCTTCGACGTCGACACCCACCACCGCACCATCGTCACCTACGACCGCGTCGCCGTCGAAGACTTCTCCGCGACCCTCAGCGACGCCTCCGGGGCGCCCGCGCCGGCCTCCGCCGAGACGGCGCCCTACCCCGCGTTCTCCCCGCGGCGCCGCGCCGAGACCGAGCTCCGCGTGCCGTTGCACGCCCCGCCGCGCGCCCTGCTCGCGGGCTTCGCGGTCGCGGGAGCTCTCG
>JAQBQI010000501.1 GCA_028287085.1 Myxococcaceae bacterium | reverse complement strand
ATCGCCATCGTCGGGCGCCGCCCGCCGCCCGTGCGCCGCCCCCCGCCGCGCCGGCCCACCCAGGTCGTCATCAACACCGCCGGCGGGCGCGCCACCCTCCGCGACGGCGAATCGCAGCTCACCGTCGGGGAGGGCGCGCGGCCCAGCACCACGCTCACCGTCTACCGCGGCTCCGGGCAGCTCCGCGTCGGGGCGCAGCTCGTCACCGTGCCCGAGGGCTTCGGCGCCCGCGCCGAGGCCGGCGTGCGCATCGCCCCGGTGCACCGCCTCCCCGCCGCCCCCGCGTGGAGCCCCCCGCCGACCCGCCTCCTCCTCGCCCCATCGCCCGCCCTCGACGGGACCATCGCGCCCGGCGTCGCCCCGCCCAACGAGGCCGCCGTCCCGGCGTCGGCGGGGTGGCACGTGCAGCTCTCGCGCGACGAGACCTTCACCGCCATCGAGCGCGACGCGCGGCTCGCCCTCGCCGACGACCACCTCTCCGGGGAGCTCATCCCGGGTGGGTACTTCGTCCGCGCGAGCGCGGTCGACGCCGAGCGCTTCGAGGGACCCTTCGGCCCGGTCGCGCGCGTGCTCGCGGTCTCGACGGCGCTGACGCCGACCGCGGTCCCGTACCAGGAGACGCTCTCCCTGCCGGCGGGCGTCGCGTGCACCGTCGACGGCGAGGCCGTGGCCGCGCACGCCGCCACCACCCTCGACCGGCTGCGTCCCCACACGCTGCGCTGCGCCCCGGAGGGCGAGGCCGCCGCCGCCGCCGAGGTGACCTTCGAGCGCAGCCCGCGCGCGCCCTACCGCGTGAGCGCCGCGCTCGAAGGCGCCGACCCCGTCGCGCGCCGCGGCACCGTGCGCCTGCGGCTCAACGACCAGCGCGACGTCGCCTACGCCGAGGAGCGCCTCGCCGCCTCGGCCCGGGGCGGTCCGGTGGTGGCCGAGGGGGCGCGCGTGGTCGACGCCGCGACGGGCGAGTGGCTCGTGCCCGTGCGCTGGAGCGTCGGGGCGACGGCCTTCAGCCTGCACCTCGCGCTCGCCGCCGACGACGCGGTCGACACGGCCGACCTCGCGCTCCCGCGGCCGCCGGCGCCACCCCTCGTCGAGGGCTTCGCGCAGCGGCTCTCGCTGCGGGCGGAGGGGCTCTACGCCAACATGCTGTCGGAGTATCAGCGCAACGCCGATCCCAGCCCGACGGGTGCGTTCATGGGCAACGCCAAGGCGATCACCCACGGGATCGCGGGCTCGCTGCGCCTCGGCCTCGACCTGCGCCGGCCAACCCCCGGCACCACCGGGGTGGTCTTCGGGGTGGAACTCATCGGCGCGGGCGTGGTGTTTCCGCGCGACGCGGGCGCGCCGGGCACCGCGACGCTGCTCGGCGGCGGCCTGCGACTCACGCCGTCCAACGGCGCGGTGCAGCCGTGGGTGTCGGCCGGCGCGGGCGTCGTGCTCACCGGCGGGCTCGTGCGCTTCGGCGTCGAGGCGGGCCTCGGGGTCGACTTCCGGCTCTCGCGCGCGCTCTCGCTCGGGCCGGTCGTGCGCTACGCGCAGGTCGTCGACCTCGACGACGACCCCACCGTCGCGTCGCTCTCCGAAGACGCGCGCATGCTGCAGGTCGGCGTCGGGCTGACGCTGCGCCTCCCGCGCGGGCGGTAGGGCGTCGGCCGCAGTCCTACGGGCGGGCGGGCGTGCGGCGGGTGACCGCGACGACGAGGCCGATCAGCACGACGACCGACACCACCAGCGCGACGACGCTGTGCGCGAGCATCGCGACGGCGACGGCGACGACGGTGAGCACGAGCGCGAGGGGGAAGGTCACCAGCGCGACCACGAAGCGCGAGGCCGACCCGAGGAAGGGCAGCACGTTCAGGAAGGTCGAGACCGGGCCGAGGAAGAGCAGCATCCCGATCCACATCATCAGGAAGGCGACGACGCGGCCGAGCCAGCCGGTGGCGGTGTACTCGGCGGCGAGGGTCTGCACCGCCTGCGCGCGGTCGCCGGAGATCACGCGCATCCACGGGCTGCCGTCGACGGTGATGGGCGCCACGGTCGACGATGCGGCCTGGCCGAAGACGGTCGCGACGGTGCCGTTGCGCAGCGCCGTGAAGCGCACCCGCAGGTCGCCGACGTGCGGCACGTCGGGCGTCCCGGTGCCGGAGAACAGGAACTCGCCGGTGGGGACGAAACCCGCGCCCCGACCGGTGCGCTGCAACGCCGTCGGCGGCAGCACGACCCCCGACTCGAACTCGACGTAGGTGAGGTCGAGGTTCCAGGCGCCCACCGCGGCGTGCGGGACCACGAAGCGCTGCGAGCTCACCGGCATCGGCGCGTTCTCGTGCTCGGCCGGCACCCGGAACTCGCTCGAGGGCCGCGGGCTGGCCGTCCACTCGGGGCGATAGGTGTACGTGGTCTGGGTGGTGCTCGATCCGCCGGTGCGGCCCTGCGACCGGGCCGCCGTGTGCTCCACCCACGCGAACTGCTCGACCTCGCGCTTGAGCGACAGGTACGGGCCGGGCTGCACGAAGTCGGGGTCGCCCAGCGGCTCGGTCGACGTCAGCGGTCCCGTCACGCTCACGGTGCGGCCGTCGAGGCCTCCCCCGCGGTCGGCCGACGCGACCTCGGTGCGCGCCGCCAGCTTCGACCAGTCGGTGCGCCCCTCGGTGAACCAGATCACCGCGAAGGAGCCCAGGAACAGCAGGATCCCGACGGGGATGCCGACGATCGAACGCACGACGTTGCGGCCGTAGCTGGAGTGCGACGCCTCGGTGAACTGGTTGGCCATCGTCGTGGTTCCTGCGCTCAGGCCGCGGCGCGCGTCACTGCGGGGGGCTGATGAAGGTCTGGAGCGTGTCGCAGCGCTCGCGGCGCAGGCCCGTGGCGGTGCGGATGGCGTCGCCGAACTCCAGGTAGCTGTCGTTGGCGGCGGTGTAGCCGGTCCACATGGCGCCGTCGGCGGTGGGGTTGCCGGAGGCGGCGAAGCGGGTCCAGGCGGTGCCCATCGCGTTGGCGACGGCGGTGTCGGCGTCGGTGCGCGCGAAGAAGCCCGTGAAGCGCCCGAACACGTAGGGGATCTCCGCCGAGTGGTAGACGCCGAGCATCGTGACCGCGTTGGCGCGCTGGTTGAGCTTGCTAAAATAGTACTGGTAGGCGGGCGTCCCGGTGGCGGCGACGAGGCGGGCCTGGGCGCGCGACGAGCAGCCGAAGACCGCGTCGCCGGCGAAGGCGGTGAAGGCCGCGAGCGCGTTGGGGAAGGCCGCGATGGGGTAGAGCCCGACGACGGCGTCGACGTGCTCGGGCAGCAGCGTGGCGATGGCCGCGCGGTACGCGGCCTCGTCGGCGATGGTCATGCCGCGGGTGAAGACGGTGCCCTCGTCCTGGTTCGACCCGGTGATGAAGGGGACGCGGTTGAAGTGGCCGCTGGTGAGCGAGGTCCACGGGGTCTCGGTGAGGATGTAGCCGTCGATGGTGGGCTGGTAGCGCGCGCCGTAGCGCTCGAGCTCGATGGGCCGCGGCGCGGCGGCGAGCACCTCGGCGACGGTCTTCCCGCGCATGCAGGCGACGACGTCGGTCGCGGTGCCGCAGCCGACGGCGGTGGCGAAGAGGCGGCCCTGCGAGGCGGCCGACTGCACCGGGGCGCGGGCGTCCTCGTCGCGCAGCGGGGTGATGAGGAAGCTGCACGGCCCGCTCTGCGTGATCGCCCGGTGGAACAAGCCCGCGGAGACGGGCGAGGTGACGTGGGCGCAGACCGAGATGCCGCCCGCCGACTCGCCGAAGATGGTGACGTTGGCGGGGTCGCCGCCGAAGGCCGCGATGTTGTCGTGCACCCAGCGGAGGGCGGCCTGCTGGTCCATGATCCCGTAGTTGCCGCTGCTGTGGTGGGCGGTGTCTTCGGCCGCGAGCGCGGTGTGCCCGAGGAAGCCGAGCTGCCCGAGGCGGTAGTTGAAGTTCACGACCACGACGTTGCGGCGCGCGAGCTCGGGGCCGTCGTACTGGCCGTCGTTGCCGGTGCCGGCGTTGAAGCCGCCGCCGTGGATGAAGACCATCACGGGCCGCGGCGCCGCCGACTGCGTGGGCAGGGCCCACACGTTGAGGAAGAGGCAGTCCTCGCTGGTGGCGCTGCCGCCCGCGAGGAGCCCGGGCGCCTGCGGGCAGGCCGCGCCCTTCACGGCGCCGTCGCGCGGGTCGGTCCACATCGGGGCGGGCTCGGGCGCGCGCCAGCGGAGCGATCCGACGGGCGGCGCGGCGTAGGGGATGCCGTAGAAGTGGGGGATGCCGTCGGTGACGATGCCGCGCACGGGGCCGCGGGTGGTCATGACGACGGGGCGCTCGTCGGCGGGCGCGGTGTCGGCGACGGCCGGCACGTCGGCGGTGACCGGGACGTCGGCGGTGCCCGCATCGGCGGGCGCGGCCGGGTCGGACGAGCAGGCGGCCAGGAGCAGCGGGAACACGGCGGCGAGACGCGAGGGCGAGCGCATGGCGGAGAGCGATATCAGAACCGCGCGGGGCGGGGGGAGAGATCGCTGGAGGGCGGTGATGGGGCCGGAAGGCAGGGTCGTCGGGAGCGCCTCGGTTGGTCACCCGCGTCTCAGTCTGCGGAGCCCTTGCCCCCGCCAGCGCCCATCGTTGGTCGCCTCCGACCCGATCTGTTACTTCCACCGGCGCGCATGGCCCGACGAACACGGAGCGTCCGTACGCAGGTGGTGGCGGGCTTCGCGACGCTCATCGTGGCCTTCGGGGCGGTCGCGGGCTGGTCGCTCTACCGCCAGCAGCGCACCGTGCGCTCGCTGCGGGTCGCCAACGAGGTCTACCTCCAGCTCACCTCGATGCTCGGCGAAGACCGCGGCAACCAGAGCCAGCTCGCGACCGTGCTCGACCGCCTCGTCGACGAGCGCGACCGCGTCGGATCGCAGGCCTTCATCGCGGGCACCCGCCGCTCGCGGCGCGGCCGGCTCGCGCACGCGCAGTCGCTGGTGCAGCGCGGCCTGCGCCTGGCGCTCGACACCGACGACCGGCGGCTGCTCGAGGAGACGGCGCGCAGCCTTTTGCTCATCGACCGGCTGTGGTCGCAGGACGAGCCGCTCTTCGACGGGCTCCTGCGCACGCTGACGGGCGCCGACCTCGCGCGGGCCCGCCAGGAGGAGCGCGAACTCCTCTCCCGCGAGGACCAGAGCAAGGAGTCGCTGTCGCGGATGATCCGCGCGCTGCAGGCGCGGGTGAAGGCGCTCTCCGACGGGGCCGAGCGGCAGCAGGCCGAGACGCTGCGGCTGACGGTGACCGCGACCGCGGTGGCGTGCCTGCTCGGGGTGCTGACGACGCTGCGGGCGCGGCGCGCGCTCGACCCGCTGGCTCGCCTGCGCGACCGCGCGCAGGCGGTGGCGCGCGGCGAGCTCGGCACGGTGCAGGTGCCCGCGGCCGAGGACGAGATCGGCGAGCTCGCGGTGGAGTTCGAGCGCATGGTCGGCGCGATGGGCCTGCGCGACGTGGCGCTGCGCGAGGCCAACGAGAAGCGCCTCCAGGCCGAGCGGCTGGCGGCGGTGGGGCGCATGGCCGCGCACGTGACCCACGAGGTGCGCAACCCGCTCTCCTCGATGGCGCTCAACGCGGAGATGCTGGGCGACGAGCTCGACGCCATGGGCGAGCCGGGGAGCGAGTCGCGGCGGCTGGTGCGCTCGATCCAGCGGGAGATCGACCGGCTGAGCCGGCTGACCGAGGAGTACCTGCGCGTGGCGCGCCTGCCGACGCCGCGGCTCCAGCGCGAGGACCTCGCCACGCTGGTGGAGGAGACCCTGCAGTTCGTCACGCAGGAGATGAGCGTGGCGGGGGTGGGGCTCGGGAAGGTGCTGGAGGAGGGGGTTCCGGCGGTGCGGGCCGACGAGTCTCAGCTGCGGCAGGCGATGCTCAACCTGCTGCGCAACGCGCGCGAGGCGATGGAGCTCGCGGGCGTCTCGGCCCCGCGCGTGGTGGTGCGGGTGACGGCGCGCGCCGAGGCCGGGGTGCCGGGCGCGGCGGTGTGCGTGAGCGACTCGGGCCCGGGGCTGAGCGACGAGGCGCGGGCGCACCTCTTCGAGCTCTTCTTCACGACGAAGGCGCGGGGCTCGGGGCTGGGGCTGTCGCTGACGCGCGAGATCGCGATCGCGCACGGCGGCAGCCTGCACGCCGAGCGGGCCGCGGCGGCCGACGGGGGCGGCGCGAGGTTCGTGTTATGGCTGCCGGCCGCGGCCGACGACGGGGCCCACGAAGGAGCGAGCGATGCGGAAGGACGGTAGGGCGCACGACGCGCTGCGGCCGGTGAGCGTGGAGGTCGGCTGGAAGCGCCAGGCCGACGGGAGCGTGCTCTACCGCGCGGGGGGCACGGTGGTGCTCTGCGTGGCGAGCGTCGACGAGGGCGTGAAGGACTTCATGAAGGGCCGCGGCGCCGGCTGGGTGACGGCGGAGTACCTGATGCACCCGCGCACCGGTCCGAAGCGGCAGAGCCGCGACGGCTTCAACGGGCGGCCGCTGTCGGGGCGCGCGCAGGAGATCGCGCGGCTCATCGGGCGGGCGCTGCGCTCGGCGGTCGACGGCGCGGCGCTGGGCGAGCGCACCATCACCATCGACTGCGACGTGCTCGAGGCCGACGGCGGCACGCGCACCGCGAGCGTGACGGGGGGCATGATCGCGCTGGCGATCGCGCTCGACGGGCTGCGGGCGAAGGGGCTCTTGAAGGCGAAGCCCATCGTCGCGATGGTGGCGGCGGTGAGCGCGGGCGTGGCGGGCGACGAGGCCCTGCTCGACCTCTGCTACGAGGAGGACCGCGACGCCGCGATGGACGCCAACGTCGTCGCGACGGAGACGGGCGCGCTGGTCGAGCTGCAGTGCACGGCGGAGGGCGCGCCGGTGCCGCGGGCGCAGGTCGACCGCCTCGTCGACCTGGCGCTGGGCGGCGTCGCGTCGCTGGCGGCGGCGCAGCGGGCGGCGCTGGCCGCGGCGGGCGTCGACCTCGCGGCGCTCGAGCGCTGAGCAATCGACGCCCGAAGCTTGGCCGGGCGCGCGCGGCTCTGGCAATGCAGCGATGGACACGGGAGCGATGAACGCAGGGCGTCGGTGCGGATGGATCGTGGGGCTGCTGCTGGCAGTGGCGCCGGCCTTCGCCCAGCCGCGCACCGACGCCGCCGTGCGCGCCGACGCGGCCGTGCGACCGACGCCGACGCCGACACCCACGCCGACGCCGCGGGGTGACGCGGGGGTGGGTCCGATCGCGACGCC
>JAQBQI010000373.1 GCA_028287085.1 Myxococcaceae bacterium | reverse complement strand
CTCGACGCCGACCGCCTGCCCGCCCTCCCCCGCCAGCGCGAGGCCGCGGCGGCGCTGGGTCACGACGCCACCGCGCTCGCGCTCCACGGCGGCGAGGACTACGAGCTGCTGGCGAGCGGTCCGCCCGGGGTCTTCGACGCGCGGTGGACGATCATCGGCGAGGTGGTGGCGGGCGCGGGCGTGCTGCTCCGCCGCGGCGCGACGGTGTCCCCCGTCGACGCCGTCGGGTGGGACCACTTCGCTGGTTGAGCGGAGGGGAAGTTAGCGGTCGGGGCTGGGGAGGCCGAAGCGCTTGAGGGTCTTGATGACCTCGCGGCGCGGGAGGCCGAGGGCGCGGCCGATTTCGGCCACGTTGCCGTTGAGCCGCTTGTGGGTCTGCTCGACGTGGTCGCGCTCGAAGAACTCCACCAGGCGGTCGCGGGCGACCTTCGGGGGCGGGGGCTTCGGCCGGGCGTTGAGCGGCATCACGAGCGCGGCGCGGGCGCGGGCGAGGCCCGACTTGGGGAGCTGCAGCGGCGGCGCGTCGACCTGCAGCGCCTTGCCGATGAGCTGACGCAGCTCGCGCACGTTGCCAGGGTAGTCGCGGGCGAGAAGCCGGTCGAAGTCGTGGTTCTCGAAGTCGAGCTCGGCGCCGCAGACCTCGCGGGCGAACTGGCGCACCAGCAGCGGAATGTCTTCGGCGCGCGCCCGCAGCGGCGGCACCAGGATGCGCACCGCGGCGGCGTGCGGAACCAGCTCCTTGCGGAACCGCCCCTCGGCCCCCTCGCGGCGGATGTCGATGTTGGAGGTCGCGATGATGCGCGCGTCGAGCACGCCCTCCTCGCGGCGCTCGTAGAGCGCGAGCAGCGCGGTCTGCTCGGCCGGGGTGGCCTTGTCGATGCGGTCGACGAGCAGGGTGAAGGTGTCGGTGCGCTGCGCGAGGCTGGAGAGCGTCGGGCGCTCGTGCGAGGGGAGCCGGAAGTCGATCGACGCCATCGGCGAGGCGGCGAAGCGCGAGCTCGCGTGGATGGCCCGCGCGATGAGGCTGCGCCCGGTGCCCGACTCGCCCTCGAGCACCACCGGCGCGTCGGAGGGGGCGACCCGCTCGAGCAGCGCGAAGAGGGTGCGCATGAGCAGCGACTGCCCGAGCACGGGGCCGAAGCTGGTGCGCTCGCTCGGGGTCACCGGCACGGGGATGTCGCCCGACAGGAGCTGGAGGGTGCTGCGCCCGAGGCTCACCTCGGTGCCCATCGGAAACACGCTGTGCTGCACCTTGGTCGACCCGACGAAGGTGCCGCCGTCGCTGCCGAGGTCGCGCACCCGGATGCCGCCGGCCACGAGCGCGATCTCGAGGTGGTACTTGCCGACCTGGGGGTCGCGCAGGATGAGGTCGTTGTCGGAGTGGGTGCCGACGAGCAGCGTGCCGGCCTCGAGGAGGGCCTCGCGTCCGCGGTCGGGCCCGCTGGTCACGCGCACCCGCACGCGGCGCACGAGCAGCGAGCCCGCGGCGTCGGTGCTGAGGATGCCGGTGAGCGGCGCGAAGCGCAGGGGGTTGGCCGTACGCGCCCTGCCCGCGGCCTTGACCTGCGGATCAGGGTCGAGCAGCTCAGCGCCCTCCTGCGGGATCACCTTCACGTCACACCCACCATCGCCGCCACGGTTCAACGCACTCTCTCCACCCGGGCCCGAGAACCGAACGAACCCCACGTTGGAGATTCGATCCTCGTTTGAGGCGGCACGATCCCAAGCATAGCGACGACATCTGGCGAAGGCCATCAAAGATTTGGGGGGCGCCTGGACAGGAAAAGTGCGCTCGCCTCCCGGTGGCCGCGGGGACGATGTCGGCGATTGCGATTGACAAGCCCGGGGCGCTCTCGCACTTCGCTGCGCGCCGCACGGCCCCCGCGGGCGGCGCGAGGGAGCGCTCCGACGATGCCGCACGACGACCCGGGCCCGCAGCCACACGACCGCGACGCGACCGACGACCCCGGCGCGTGGCAGCCGCCCCCCGCCCTCGACCACGGCGCGGGCGCCGGGCGCGTGCTCCACCTCGACGCCTTCGCGGGCGTCGCCGGCGACATGCTGGTCGCCGCGCTGCTCGACCTGGGCGTGCCCCCGGCGGCGATCACCGGCGCGCTCGACGCCCTGCCCGTGCACGGCTACGAGCTCGCCCTCGCGCACCGCACCGACCACGGCATCGTCGCGACGCGCTTCCTCGTCGAGGTGACCGGGCCGCAGCCGCAGCGCCGCTACCGCGACATCCGGGCCCTGCTCACCGACGCGGCGCTGCCGCCCGGGGTGCGCGACCGCGCCCTCGCGACCTTCGCCGTGCTGGCCCGCGCCGAGGGGCGCGTGCACCGCATCGACCCCGAGGAGGTGCACTTCCACGAGGTGGGCGCGGTCGACGCCATCGTCGACGTCGTGGCCGCGTGCGCCTGCCTCGATTGGCTCGGCGCGCGGGTCAACGCCGGCCCGCTGCCGATGGGGGGTGGCTTCGTGCGCGCCGCGCACGGGGTGCTCCCCCTCCCGGCGCCGGCGGTGGTGGAGATCCTCGCGGGCGTCCCGACGGTGCCCGCGGCGCTGCGGGGCGAGATGGTGACGCCCACCGGGGCGAGCCTCGTGCGGGCCAACGCGACGAGCTTCGAGGCGTGGCCCGCGATGTCGCCGGTGGTCACGGGCTTCGGCGCCGGAACGCGGCGCTGGCCCGACCGCCCCAACCTCCTGCGCGTCGTGCTGGGCGACCCGACGTCCCCCGCGCCCGTCACCGCCGACGAGGCGGCGACCCACTACGAGCTGCGCTGCAACCTCGACGACCTCAGCGCCGAGCTGGTGGCGGTGCTCGCCGAGCGCCTGCTGCGCGAGGGCGCCCTCGACGCCTGGACGACGCCCATCGGCATGAAGAAGGGCCGCCCCGGGGTGATGGTCACCGCGCTGGTGCGCGCCGCCGACCGCGAGCGCGTGGCGGCCGCGATGCTGGCCGAGGGCGGCTCGCTCGGGGTGCGCTGGAGCCCGGCGCAGCGCGCCGAGCGGCCGCGCGAGTCCGTCGCCGTCGAGACGGCCTACGGGACCATCGCGGTGAAGGTCGCCCGGGGCGACGGCCTCGCGCCGCAGGCGCACC
>JAQBQI010000367.1 GCA_028287085.1 Myxococcaceae bacterium | reverse complement strand
GGTCGGGAGCCGCGGCGGGAGCGTCGAGCCGCGCAGCGGGCTCTCGGAGGGGTGCGAGCGGCGGGCGGGGACGGGCGTCGCGGTCATCGCGGCGAGGGCGCGCAGGGCGGGGTCGAGCGCGACGGTGGCGTCCTCGCTGCCGTCCTTGGGGAAGAGGTCGCTGAGCGGGGTCGCGAGGGCGGCGGGCGACCAGTCGGTCTCGCCGGCGGTGCTCACGAGGTCGTCGGCGTAGAGCTTCCCCCGCTTCGTGTACTGCCGCAGCTCCTCCAGGCCGTACGGACCCAGCGTGATCCCGTCGCGCAGCACCCACCACTGACCGTCGTCCATCAACTCAGCGCCTTTGAGCCTCTCCCGCGGCGGCCGCGACGGATCACTTCTACCATCGTCGCCCGCGGCCACGCGCGAACGATCCGCGGCGGAGGGGACGGGCCCCGACGCTCGCGGCGGGAGACCTGCACCCCCGCCCAAAGCGCGGCCGGGTGATTGCGCCAGTGCGCTCGGCGCGCCGATGCTCCGCGCACGATGCTCGCCCCCGTCGCCGAAGACCTCTGGACCGTCGCCCGACCGCAGCGCTTCTGGGGCCTCGAGACCGGCACGCGCATGACCGTCGCGCGCCTCTCCGACGGCGGCCTCTTCGTGCACTGCCCGGTCGCCCTCGACGCCGACACCCGCCGCGCGGTCGACGCCCTCGGGCCCGTGCGCGCCATCGTCGCGTCGAGCCTCTTCCACCACCTCTACGCCGGCGAGTGGGCCCGCGCGTACCCCGCCGCCACCCTCTGGGCCTGCCCCGGGCTCCCGCAGAAGCGCCCCGACCTCCCGTGGACCGGCGTGCTCGGCGACGCCCCCGACGCCAGCTGGGCCGCCGACGTCGACCAGCGCCCCTTCACGGCGCGCTTCGAGCGCGAGGTGGTCTTCTTCCACCGCAAGTCGCGCACGATGGTCTGCGCCGACGCGATGCTCAACCTCTGGCAGCACCCGTCGCCCGTCACCCGCGCGGCCGCCCTGCTCATGGGCAACCTCGGCCCCGGACGCGGCTACCTCGAGCGCATCGCCGTGCGCGACTGGGCCCTCGGCCGCCAGCAGGTCGACCGCATCCTCGAGTGGGACATCGACGGCGTCGTGCTCGCCCACGGCGGGCTCCTCGCCCACGGCGGCCGCGACGCCCTGCGCGACGCCTACGACTGGCTCTGATCGCGCGGCGCGCGCACGCGCATGCGCACCATGTCGAGCCGCTGACCCGCCTCCAGCACCGCCCGGGGATAGAAGGTCCGCCGCCAGAAGACGCCCTGCTGCCGCCACGCGAGCAGCCCCGCGCGCAGCGTCAGCGCCCCCATGAAGGCCTCGCCCAGCGGCCAGAGCAGCGCGCCGCGGAGCGGCCCGTCGAAGTGCGCGCTCAGCAGGAGGTGCGTGAGCGTGGCGACCGCGAGCGCGAGCGCGCCGACGAGGCGGGCCGGGCCACCCCCGGCGAGGGCGGCGACGGGGACGGCCACGTCGAGCGCGACGGGCGCGAGCGCGAAGGCGACGGGCGCCCACCAGGAGAAGCCGAGCATCCCGCCGCCCTTGTCGGCGCTGCGCATCATGGCGGGGATCGAGTCCATGAAGACGAGGTGCACGTCGGCGTGGCCGACGAAGACGCGGCACCGCGCGCCGCGCTGCTTCAGGTAGGCGCCGAGCGCCACGTCGTCGGCGACCTCCATCTTGAGCAGCGCGACGACGTCGCTCTCCACCAGCAGCGCGCGGCGCACGAGGGTGAAGGCCCCGACGCTCACGCCGATGCCGCTGGCGTCGTCGTTGGCCCGCCACGCGCGGCCCGAGAGCGTGAGCACGCGCAGCATCGACGCGAGCGACGCGTCGATGAGCGCCCCCACCGGGTGCATCCGCGGGAACACCGCCACCACGTCGACGGCCCCCGCCTCGGCCCACGCGACGACGCGCTCGAGCGCGCCGGGCTCGACGTGCACGTCGGCGTCGCTCAACAGCACCCACTCGCCGGTGGCGCGCTCGAGCCCGCGCGCGAGGGCGTTGAGCTTGCCGAGCCACCCGTCGGGCAGCGCCGTGACGTGCACCGCGACCACCCGCGGGTCGGCCGCGGCCGCGCGGTCGATGAGGGCGCCGGTGTCGTCGGTCGAGCGGTCGTCGACGGCGATGACCTCGAGCGAGGGGTAGCCGCAGGCGAGCTTCGAGGCGAGCGCCGCGGCCACGTGGAGGCCCTCGTCGCGCGCGGGCACCACCATCGAGATCAGCGGCCACGCGTCGCGCGCCGGCGCGCTCGGGAGGGCGGAGAGCACCGGGACGGCGGCGCGGATGCGCAGCGCGAGGGCGAGCTGGAAGGTCCAGACGAGGAGCACGAGGCTGGCGAGGATCAACACGCGGCGACCTCCGATGGGGGAACGCCGCAGTGTCCACCGGCGGGGGAGAGAGACTCCACCGCGATCAGGGAGCTTCAGCCTTCAACCGACGCGAGGAAGGGTGAAGTGGAACGAGCTGCCGCTGCCCAGCTCGCTGTTGACCCAGATCCGTCCGCCGTGCATCGCGACGATGCCGGCCGCGATCGACAACCCCAGGCCGACCCCGCGGCGGTCGGTGCTGCGCCCCTGCCAGTAGCGGTCGAAGATGTGCGGCAGCTGGTCGGCGGTGATGCCGGGCCCCGAGTCCTGGACGGTGAAGCGGTACGCGGCGTTGTCGACCCGCCCGAGCACCGTGATCTCCCCGCCGGAGAGCGTGAACTTGACGGCGTTGCCGATGAGGTTCGCGAACACCTGCAGCACGCGGCCGCGATCGCAGGAGAGCAGCACGTCCGCGCTCTCCAGGCTCGCCGACAGGCGCAGGTCCTTGCCCGTCGCGAGCGGCAACATCATCTCGACGGCCTCGGCCGCGAGCGGCTGCACCTTGATGGGCTGCTGGTCCACGGCGAGCTGGCCGGCGTCGATGGCCGCGAGGTCCAGCAGGTCCTTGATCAAGGCCTCCATCCGGGACGCGGCGCGGAAGATGCGCCCGCCCAGCTTGGCCGGCGCGAGGAACGGGTCGTCCCGCGCGGGCCCTTCCAGGAGCCGGGCCGTCATCAGGATGGTCGAGAGCGGGGTCCGCAGGTCGTGCGCGACGACCGCGACCACGTCCTCGCGGGCGCGCGTCGCCCTCTGCGCCTCGTCCCTCAACCGGTCGCTCTCGACGGCCATCGCCGCGAGCTGGTCGGTCTGCAGCTTCAGCCGCATGTGATTCCGGATGCGCGCCAGCGTGATCGGGATCGAGAACGGCTTGGTGATGTAGTCGACCGCGCCCAGATTGAGGCCGAGCTCCTCGTCGCACTCCTGGTTGTTCGACGTGAGAAAGATGACCGGGACGTTCGCGGTGAGCGGGTTCTCCTTCAGGTGCTGGAGGACCTCCCGCCCGTCCATCCCCGGCATCATCACGTCCAGCAGGATGAGGTCCGGCGGGTTGGCGGCGACCATCTTGAGCGCCTTCTCGCCGGTGTTCGCCACCTTCACCCGGTACTGACCCTTCAGGAGGGTGCTCATCAACGCCAGGTTGTCGGGCGTGTCGTCGACCACCAGCACCGTCGGCTGCTCGGCGGCGTCGAATGCGCGCATCGGATGCCCTCTCTCCATGCTCGTCTTCTGCTGCGAACGGCCTGCGCCGGCAGCGTCCATGGTTACTGCAAGACCTCGGAAGCCTGCCGTAGAACCACGACCGCGCCGTCGAAATCGAACGCGGCGATGGCGGACTCGAGCGGGCGATACTCCCGAGGAAAGGCCGCGTGGAGCAGGTCGGCGTTGTCGTTCAGGACGTCGGCGGCTTCCGCGTCGCCCTCGAGGAGGAGGGCCTCGAGCCGGGCGCACACCGTCCGCAGGCTCTCGGCGTCCACCGCGATCTGCGTCCGGTCCTCGCGGAGGGGCAGCGCGCGGTCGAGGCTCGCCACGAGCTCGCCGAGCGTGGCCTCCAGCTGGTCGATCATCGCGCTCGTCCGCCCGTGCGCCTGGCGCTCCCGGATGGCCCGCTCGACGTCGGCCGCCAGCGCGACCACCGCGACGGCGCCGATGTTGCCGGCGACGCCCCTCGTGGTGTGCGCGATGCGCTCGGCGGTGCTCAGGTCTCCGGCCTGGAGCGCGGCCCGGATCTCCCCCGTGGCCCTCCGCTGGCCCGCCAGGAAGCGCTGGAGCATCGACATGTAGAGCGCCTTCTTCCCGAGCACGCGGCGCAACCCGGCGGTGACGTCGAGCCCGACGATCCCCGCGGGCAGGTCGATCGCAACGGGCGCCGGCGCCGCGACGGGCGGGAGCTTGCCCGCGTCGCGCCGCGGCTTGATCCACTTCAGCAGCGCCTTCCACAGCTCGTCCGGCTCGATCGGCTTCGTGATGTGGTCGTTCATGCCCGCCCCGAGGCAGCGCTGGCGGTCGCCGTCCATCGCGTTCGCGGTCATGGCCACGATCGGCAGCTCCGCAAACTCGGCGAGCTTTCGGATCTCGCGCGTCGCCGTCAAGCCGTCCATCACCGGCATCTGCATGTCCATGAGGACGATGTCATAGGGCGCCTCCTGGACCATGCGCACCGCCCGCTCGCCGTTCTCGGCGAGGTCGACGTACAGGCCGGCGTCGCGCAGGAGATCGGTCGCGACCTCCTGGTTCAGGTCGTTGTCCTCCACGACGAGGATGCGGGCGCCCGCGATGGCGGCCATGCTCGCGGGGGCGAGCGGCGGCTCGTCCCCCATCTCCCGCCGCTCCGCCGCCCTGTCGCCGAGCAGGCGGGCCACGCTGTCGAACAGCGTCGACGCGCTGACCGGCTTGATGAGCACGTCCACCACGCCCGCCTTCTCGGCGCCCTTGATGACCTCCTCGCGGCCGTGGGCGGTCACCATGACGATCCTCGGCGTCCGCACCGCGCCGCGGGCGCCCAGCAGGCGCGCCGCCTCGATGCCGTCCATGCCGGGCATCAGCCAGTCCAGGAAGACGAATTCGTAGGGCGTGCCGGCGGCTTCGGCGCTCTCCACGCGGTCGAGCGCGGCCTGCCCCGACGAGGCCTCGTCGGGGACGAAGCTCATGCTGCCGAGCAGGTCGGCGAGCACCGTGCGCGCGTTCTCGTTGTCGTCCACCACGAGCACGCGGCGGCCCTGCAGGTCGCTGCTCAGCAGCAGCGGGCGGTGCACGCGGGCGCCCTTGCCGACGCGGGCGGTGAACCAGAACGTGCTTCCGTTCTGGTAGGTGCTGTCGACCCCCACCTCGCCGTGCATCAGCTCCGCGAGCTTCTTGGAGATGACGAGGCCGAGGCCGGTGCCGCCGTACTTGCGCGTGGTCGAGGTGTCGGCCTGCTGGAACGACTGGAACAGCCGCCCCCGCTGCTCGTCGGTGATGCCGATGCCCGTGTCGCGGACCGCGAAGTGCAGCAGCACGTCGCCGGCCGTCTCCTCCCGCATGCGGACGACGATGCCGATCTCGCCCATCTCGGTGAACTTGACGGCGTTGTTGGCGAAGTTGATGAGGATCTGGCCGAGGCGCAGGGGGTCCCCGACGAGGTCGTTCGGGATGTCGCGGCCGATGTCGAAGATGAGCTCGAGCCCCTTCGCCGTCGCCTTCTCCGAGATCAGGTTCGCGACGTTGTCGAGCACCTTCTCGAGGTCGAAGGGGATCTGCTCGACGGTCAGCTTGTCGGCCTCGATCTTCGAGAAGTCGAGGATCTCGTTGATGATGCCGAGCAGGTGCTGGCCGGAGCCCTGGATCTTCTTCAGGTAGTCGCGCTGGCGGGGGGTCAGCTCCGTCTTCAGCGCGAGGTACGACATGCCGATGATCGCGCTCATCGGCGTGCGGATCTCGTGGCTCATGTTGGAGAGGAAGTCCGACTTCGCGAGGCTCGCCTTCTCCGCGGCCACCTTGGCCGACTCGAGCTCGACGTCCAGGCGCTTCCGCTCGGTGATGTCCCGCGCCGCCGCGAACACGCCCTGCAGGCGCCGGCCGCGGTCGTAGAACGTGGTCGCGTTGTAGGAGACGACCGTCTCGCGGCCGTCCCAGGCGCGCGCGGTGAGCTCGTAGTCGGTGACCTTGCCCTCGCGCCCCTCGGCCAGCACCTGCTTGATGCCGGCCTCCGCGCGCGCGGGGTCGGTGAAGTAGTCCTTGAAGGGCGCGCCGATGAGCTCGTCGCGGGTGCAGCCGGTGAGCGCCTCCATCTGCTTGTTGACGTCGGTGATGATGCCCTGCGGGTCGGTCGTGATGAGCGCGTCGATGCTCGATTCGATGAGCGAGCGCGTGTAGAACTGCTGGTCGCGCACGCGCTGGTCGAGCTTCACGCGCTCGTCTTCGATCTGCTTGCGCGCCGTATTGTCGGTGCCGATGAGCAGGTAGCCGATGATGGCGTCCTGGGCGTCGCGCAGCGCCGTGACGGAGACGACCGCGGGGAAGCGGCTGCCGTCCTTGCGGATGTAGGTCAGCTCGTAGATGTCCTCGATGCCGCGCGAGGCCTTGAAGACGAGCGCCTCGAAGCCGGGCTTGATCGTCGTGCTCAGCTCGACGCTCAGCGCCTTGGCCCGCGCGATCACCTCCTCCGGGTCGGAGATGTCAGCCGGCGTCTGCTTGTTCATCACCTCGGCCGCGGCGTACCCGAGCATGCGCTCGGCCCCGACGTTGAAGATCTGGATCACGCCCTTCGCGTCGGTGGCGATGCTCGAGAAGTTCGCGCTGTTGAAGATCGCGCTCTGCAGCGCGCCGGCCCGCAGCAGCGCGTCCTCCGCCTGCTTGCGCGCCGTGTTGTCGGTGCCGATGAGCAGGTAGCCGATGATGGCGTCCTGGACGTCGCGCAGCGCGGTGACCGACACCACCGCGGGGAAGCGGCTGCCGTCCTTGCGGATGTAGGTCAGCTCGTAGATGTCCTCGATGCCGCGCGAGGCCTTGAAGACGAGCGCCTCGAAGCCAGGCTTGATCGTCGTGCTCAGCTCGACGCTCAATGCCTTGGCCCGCGCGATCACCTCCTCCGGATCGGAGATGTCAGCCGGCGTCTGCTTGTTCATCACCTCGGCCGCGGCGTACCCGAGCATGCGCTCGGCGCCCACGTTGAAGATCTGGATCACGCCCTTGGCGTCGGTCGCGATGCTCGAGAAGTTCGCGCTGTTGAAGATCGCACTCTGCAGCGCGCCGGCCCGCAGCAGCGCGTCCTCCGCCTGCTTGCGCGCCGTGTTGTCGGTGCCGATGAGCAGGTAGCCGATGATGGCGTCCTGGGCGTCGCGCAGCGCGGTGACGGAGACGACGGCGGGGAAGCGGCTGCCGTCCTTGCGGATGTAGGTCAGCTCGTAGATGTCCTCGATGCCGCGCGTGGCCTTGAAGACGAGCGCCTCGAAGCCGGGCTTGATCGTCGTGCTCAGCTCGACGCTCAGCGCCTTGGCCCGCGCGATCACCTCCTCCGGATCGGAGATGTCGGCCGGCGTCTGCTTGTTCATCACCTCGGCCGCGGCGTACCCGAGCATCCGCTCGGCGCCGACGTTGAAGATCTGGATCACGCCCTTCGCGTCGGTGGCGATGCTCGAGAAGTTCGCGCTGTTGAAGATCGCGCTCTGCAGCGCGCCGGCGGTAAGCAGCGCCTCCTCGCGGCGGCCCTCCGTCGCCACGTCCACGGGTCGGGGCTGGGGTTTCATCGACCGGCGTGTTTTCGGGGGGGTACGAGCCGTCATCTCATCTCCATCGGTGACTTCGCCGTCGTCACCCACGACCGGGTCCGTCCACCATAGCAACCTTCGCGTGGCGCAGGCGGTGCGCTTCGGCGACACGCTCCCGCGCGGCAGGGCGGGCGTCGGAGTCGCGCGACGCTCATACGACTGATCGTCTGCGCCGCATCAGCGGGCGCCGGCGTCGGCGGGCGGCGCGCAGCTGCGCAGCACCTCGCCGATCTGGGCCACCGCGCGCGGGTCGCGCAGCCACGGGGCGAGCGCGCGGGTGAGCGCCGCGAGGTCG
>JAQBQI010000354.1 GCA_028287085.1 Myxococcaceae bacterium | reverse complement strand
GGGGTCGCGGCAGGCGGTCAGCAGCGCCGCGACGGCGAGGTCGAGGAGGGCGGGGCGATGGGTCATGGGGGGGTGCAGGGTACCTTCGCGGGGATGACTCGCGAGTGATGGCAGCGCGTAGCCGACGGAGGTGACGAGGGGGTTTGCCGGAGGGGGACGAGGCGGGGGAGGCGTCCGCGGCGGAGCGCCTCCCCCTCCCTCGACGAAGCGACGGTCAGGGCGCGGCGGGCCGGAGCGGCTCGACCAGCTGGGTGCGCGGGCCCTCGCTGCCGGGGCGGGGGATCGCCACGTACGGGAAGGTGTTGGTGAACCCGACGTCGTTGCCGTCGACGCCGTCGCCGAAGGGGATGCGGTTGATCATCGCGAGGCCGTTGAGCACGTAGCGCAGCTCGATGTCGACGACGTCGTCGAAGAGGCGGCGCCCGTTCGGGAAGCCGTTGGTGTCGCCGCCCGCGGCGCCGAGGGCGCTGCGGCCCGCGACGAGCGTCGGGCGGCCCGCGTTCGTCGGCAGGGCGGTCGGGGCGGTGCGCACGTTGAGGCGCAGCAGGTCGGCCGGGGTGAGGCCCGCCGTCGGCACGCCCGCGATCAGGCCGGGGGCGCCGGCGATGAGCGCGAACATGTCGTTGGTGGTGTTCGCCGCCGCGGGGCGGACCGGCACGGTGTAACCGGCCGCGGCGCGGACGTGCATCGGCTCGCCGTACAGGATCTGCGCGTAGGTCGGGAGCGAGGGCTGCAGGATGTACGACCCGAAGTTGGCGACGTCGTCGCCGGCGGGCGCGCGGTTCCAGAAGTCCTTCTCCGCCAGCGGGATGATCACCTCGTTGACCAGCGGAATGCCCAGGCGCGACACCTGGACCCACTGGCCCTGGTTGTCGTCGAGGCACTGCTGGGTGAAGCGCTGCGGGAGCGGGCGGGCGCGGCCGCGCAGGGTGCTGTTGCAGTCGCGGCGGATGGTCACCCGCGAGCGGCTCGCCGTGGCGTACACGCCGATGACGTTGCCGGCGTTGGTCGGGTCGGTGATCGACGCGTCGCGCACGACCTGGGCGATCGGGAGCTGCAGCCCGATCATGTGGAAGTTGTACCCGGAGAGGGTGTCGGTGCCGCCGCCGCGCGAGCCGAAGCCCGGCTGGAAGGTGGCGTCGTCGAAGATCTTCCCGAGGTCGGCGAAGAAGGGGTCGTCGCGCGGCCCGGCGAAGGCCACGCCGCCGCCCGTGAGGTTGGTGATCGCCTGGTTGGCGATGGTGGTGTAGCGGGTGTCGTCGGCCGCGGGCTGGCCGCCCGTGCCGAAGGCGAAGCGGCCCGCGTAGGTCGGGGCCACCGGGATGTTGGTGCCGACGACGGTCGACGCGCCGTTGGCGATGCGGGTGACGTTGTACGTCTGCACGCGCAGCGCCGGGCCCGGGGCCGCCACCGTCGGCAGCGTGGTGTACTGGCCGACGTTGTTGAAGAAGGTGCCGCCGGCGCCCGAGGCGAGCGCGTTGTTCGTCGTGGTCGTAAACCGGATCTGGTAGACGACGTCGCTGGCGTTGCCGTCGCCGTTGTTGTCGATCTTGATCTCGTAGAGCACGTCGTCGGAGAAGTTCATCCAGTTGGGGCCGCCCGCCGGGTCTTCGAACCCGATGTAGCCCGCGAGGATGGTCACCGTGCCGTTGTTCTCCGGCGAGGTGAAGGCCCAGAGGTCGGTGTTGTCGGCGACGGCGTCCTCCGCGATGAGCGGCGCCTCGCGGTGGCTGGAGGCGTCGGCGGTCTGCGGAATGAACCCGGTCGCGGCCATGGTCAGCAGCAGCGCGGCGCCGAGCTTCGTCTTCGTAGTCATCTTCGTTGCTCCTCTTTCGATTCTCTTCTTCGTTGTCTCTTGAAACTCGATGCCGGCTCAGCGCGCCGTGAACACGGCGCCCCACGAGGCCGCCGCCATGTCGGTCGCCGTGTCGTCGGCGATGCCGTAGATGTCCGCGTTGCGCGCGCGGCCCAGGCCCACCGGCGAGGTGAGCGGCGCGCCGAGGGCCATCGGCGACATGGCGCCCGTGCCGTCGACGCCCACCCAGGTCAGCCGGCCGGGGCCCGTCTCCACGTCCCAGCCCGCGATCAGCAGGCGGCGCTCGTCGCGCGAGAGCGCGATGCCCGCCGGGAGGCCCATGTGCAGCCGACCCACGATGCGCGCCGGCGCGCCGCCCATCGGGATGCGGAACACCGCCCCGAGGCCGCTGTCGGCCCGGCCGTCGGTCACGTAGGCCGTGCCGTCGGCCGCCACCGCCACCGCCGACGGGTCGCGCAGCGGGCTCGCCCCGCCGCCCATCGCGAGGATCGTCACGGTGCCGCCCGTCGCGGCCATGCGGGCCACGACCGGGGTGTTGTCGTCTTGAACGGCGATGAAGGTGAGCTGCTCGGGCGAGCCGTGGGCCGCGACGCCGCGCGGCCGGCGGAGCGCGCCGATGTTGAGCGCCGTCGCCGCGCCGCCCTCGGTCGGGATCGACAGCAGCGCGCCCTCCTCGGTGCCGCTGCCGGTCATCCCGCGGTTGGCGGCCTGGTCGGCGATGTAGAGCCGGTTGTCGTCGGCCGAGATCGCCAGGCCCGTCGGGAACACCAGCGCCACGCCGGTGACCGGCACGGCCGTCGGCGTCATGCCCGCGCCCGCGCTGCGGAACAGCGCCGCCGCCCCGGCGGGCGTGCGCGCGGTGAAGTACGACGTCGCGCCCGACGCGGTGAGCACCACGGTGAGCGGCGTCGAGAACGAGGCGTTGCGGGTGAGCACCGCCGGCGCGCCGGGGATGGCCGAGGCCGGCACGTCGCCGGGCACGTCGGTCGTCACCGGTACGTCGGGGGTCTGGGGCACGTCGGTCGGGGCGCCGCTGTCGGTGCCGGCGTCGACGCCGGTGTCGGGGCGGATGCCCGTGTCGGTGACGCCGGTGTCGGCGCCGGTGTCGGTGAAGCCGACGTCTTGACCGGCGTCGGTCGGCGCCGGGTCGTCGGAGCAACCCGCGACCGCGCCCGCCAGGATCAGCGCGGTTACCGCGCCGAACCTCAGGGTTCCTGTACTCATCACTTCCTCCACTCCTCTTCTACTCGATCGATTGGGAGACAATGCCTCGCGCGATCAGCGCGTCACGACGATGCGCAGGTCGACCGCCGAGCCCACGATCTCGCTGTGGTCGTCGTTGCGCAGCGAGATGGTGAGCCGGTGCGGCCCCGCCGTCGTCGCCGCCGGAATGCGCACCACCGGGTTGGGCACGTGCGTGGCGATCAGGTAGTCGCTGCCCGACGCCCCGTCGAGGTACACGTGGTAGTGCCCGTTGGGGGGCATCACGCCCGTCTGGTTCATGAAGTCGCGCGACGTGAAGTTCATGAACGCGAGCGCCATGGTCACGTCGGCGCCGGCCATCACCGTGCTGTTGTCGGCCGGCGAGGTGATCGTCACCGACGGGGCGGTGTTCATCACGGCCGTGAAGGAGACGGTCGTCTGGACGGGCGGCGAGAGCGGGGTGTGGTCGTTGTTGCGCAGCGAGACCCGCAGCGTGTGCGCCCCCAGCGAGGTGCCGTTGGGGATCACCACCCGCGGCCGCTCGATGTAGTCGGCCACGAGGTAGTCGTTGTTGTCGTTGGCGTCGAGGTACACGTGCACGTGGCCGCGCCCGGCCTGGTTGCCCGTTGTGCCGATGAAGTTGGTCAGCGTGAAGTTGCCGATCGCCAGCGCGAGCTGCGTCGGCGCGCCGACGGGGAGGTTCGCGTTGGCCGCCGGGGTCGTCACCGCCACGGTCGGCGCGCCCGTCGCCGGCACGTCGGTCGCCGCGCCCGCGTCGGGAACAACCCCCGTGTCCGCGGTCGTTCCATTGTCGGTCGCCGCGCCCGTGTCGGCGGCCACCCCCGAATCCGTCGCCGGCGCCGGGTCGTCGGAGCACCCCGCCAACAGCCCGAGCGCCAGAACACACCCCAGCCCGCCCACCGAAATCACTCGAAGCATCACTTCCACCTTCTGCTTGTTCGCGTTGCGTCGGAGGCTCGCTTCGACCGTCCGCAACCCACCTCGAAACCGACGGCTCTCTCGGACTCCGCCCAGCCAACGCCGCTGATGATGCCGATGGATTTCGTGCCGCACGACTATTCCCGGCATCGATCGGAGTTACGAATCCGGGCGACCGTGCCACCCCGCCGGCGGGGGACCGCGCTTCAGCCGAGAACGCCGCGCAACACCGTGATTCCGGCGATGCGTTCGACGGTCCAGAGGAGGGCGAGCAGGGCGAGCGCGAGGGAGAGGCCGCGGCGGATGACGCGATCGTAGTCCCAATGACGCGCCGCAACGACGGCCAGGAGGGCGGCGACCGAGACGGCGACGACGGTGGCGCGGGGCGGTCCGAGGAGGGGCAGCGCGGCGACGGCGACGGCGGAGAGCGCGGTGGCCCACGCGAGCTGCGCGGCGAGCGGGCGGCGCGCGGCGATGCTCTGGAGCAGCGGCAGCAGCGCGAGCACGACGGTGAGCTGGCCGAGCTCGACGCCGACGTTGAAGGCGAGCAGCGAGGGGACGGTGGCGCGCGCGGGCAGGCCGAGCTCGCGGAGCACGTCGGCGAAGCCGAGGCCGTGCACGAGGCCGAAGGCGAAGGTGGTCAGCGGCCGCGAGCGCGGCGGCGGGCCGCGGCGGCGGAGGTTGCTCGCCGCGACGTAGAGGATCGACAGCGCGATGACGGGCTCGACGATGCGCGCGGGCGCGACGACCCAGCCGAGCGCGGCCGAGACCAGCGTGAGCGAGTGGGCGACGGTGAAGGAGGTGACGACGGCGAGCACGTGGCGCAGGCCGTCGCGGGCGCGCAGCGCGCCGGCGAGCACGAGCAACGCGACGACGAAGGCGACGTGGTCGTAGCCGGTGAAGATGTGCTCGACGCCGAGGCGCAGGTACTGGGCGAGCTGCGCGCGCACGGGCACGGCGGCGTCGACGCTCCAGCGGCGGCGGTCGGACTGGAAGACGAACTGCGCGGCGGGCCCGAGGCCCGCGAGGGTGGCGAGGCCGCGGTGCTGCGGGTCGACGTCGAAGAAGAGCGCGTAGTCGACCGCGAGCGTCTCGACCCGGTGCGCGCAGACGTACGGCACCGTCAGCGCCAGCG
>JAQBQI010000351.1 GCA_028287085.1 Myxococcaceae bacterium | reverse complement strand
AGGGTCGCGGCGAGGGCGAGCGCGGGGAGGCGCACGCGGGCGTCAGCGCGCGGGGTAGCGGGTGAGGTCGAAGTCGAAGCCGGCGGGCGTCGCGGCGCCCTCGGGGGGGGGCAGGTCGGCGAGGCGGTCGGCCTCGACGACGGCCTCGTAGCGGACGCGGTTGGCGGGGCCGAGCACGCGCACGCGCACGCGGGGCGCGGAGTCTTCGACGACGAAGGACTGCACGCGCCGCCCGTCGGCCTGGCCGCCGAGGAAGGTGGGCGTGCCGGCGTTGACGTTGCCGCGCATGACGGCCTCGACGGTGACGCGGTCGACGGGGCAGGGCTCGCGGTCGTCGTCGGGGTTGGTGGTGCGGCAGCTCGGGAGCAGCGCCCAGATGCGCCGCCCGCGGCCGAGCGCGCCGATGCCGAAGGCGCCGCTCGTGGGCGGCGCGGTGAAGAGGAAGACGCGCATGCGGCGCATCATTCCGTCGACGGCCGACACCGGCACGGGGATGACCTCGCCGAGGTCGAGGTTGGGCCGCGCCTGCGGGATCGCCTCGGTCGTGGCCACCGTCGGAGGGACCACGGCGACGCTGCCCGGACGCACGCTCGCGGGCGGCGACGGGCGGTGGTGCCGCGGGGTGCGGCGCTGGGCGTCGGCCGGGCTGAGGGTAAGCACCGAGGCGAAGCCGAGAAGGAGCGAGGTGCGGGTGAACATCGGGGGTGAAACCTCCTGAGAGTCCGCGGATCGGGCCGATGCTACCGCGTCCGCGCGGGGCGCGTTGCGTTCCCGACGAAGCGGGTGCTAGGTCGCGGGGATGAGCGGTGAAGACCAGGTCCGACTGACGCAGCTGGCGCACGGCGCGGGTTGAGCGAGCAAGGTCCGCGCTGCGGACCTCGCGCAGGTGCTGCGCGGCCTCGCCCTCCCCGTCGACCCGAACGTCCTCGTCGGCCTGAACCCGGCCGACGACGCGGCCGTGGTGCGCCTGCTCCCCGAGCTCGCGCTGGTGTTCACGACGGACTTCTTCACGCCCCTCGTCGACGACCCGCGCACCTTCGGTCGCATCGCCGCGGCCAACGCCCTCTCGGACGTCTACGCGATGGGGGGCAAGCCCCTCGTCGCCCTCAACATCATGGCCTTTCCGACGAAGGTGCTCGGCCTCGACGTGATGGCCGCGGTGCTCGCGGGCGGCGCCGACATCGCCCGCGAGGCGGGCATCTCGATCGCGGGCGGCCACTCGGTCGAAGACAAGGAGCCCAAGTACGGCCTCGCGGTGATCGGGACGGTTCACCCCGACCGGGTGTGGCGCAAGGGCGGGGCGCGCGCCGGGGACGCCCTCGTGCTGACGAAGGCGCTGGGCACGGGCGTGCTCGCGACGGCGCTCAAGCGCGGGCTGATCGCCGAGGACGGCGAGGCCATGCGGGCCGCGATCGCGTCGATGGTGACGCTCAACGCCGCGGCGGCGCGCGCGGTGGTCGAGCTCGGCGTCGAGGTGCACGCCGCGACCGACGTGACGGGCTACGGACTCGTCGGCCACCTCGGCGAGATGCTGCGCGCGAGCGAGGGCGTGTCGGCGACGCTGTCGGCCGCGGCGCTGCCGGTGCTCGCGGGGGCGCGTGAGCTCGCCGCCGACGGGGTGCTCGCGGGCGGCACGAAGGCCAACCGTAGCTTCGCCGCGGAGTGGTTCGCGGTGGCCGACGGCGTCGACGACGCGCTGGCCTGGATCGCCTGTGACGCGCAGACGTCGGGGGGCCTGCTCGTGGCCTGCCCTCCCCCGCACGCGGCCGCGCTCGTGGCGGCGCTCGCCGCGGAGGGGTCGCCCGCGGCGGTCGTCGGGATGGTGACCGATCAGCCGGGAGCGACGATCACGCTCGGTCGCTGATCGGGGCGTTTGCGGCGGGCGATCCAGAGGGCCGCGGCGGCGAGGCACGCGAGGGAGGCCGCGCTCACGGCCGCGCCGCGCGCCAGCGAGCGGGGGCGGAGCGCGAAGCTCACCCGGTGCGATCCCGCAGGCACGGCGACGGCCTTCTGGTTGATGTTGGCGCGCACGAGGTCGGCGGGGCGGCCGTCGACGGCGGCGGTCCAGCCGGGGTACCAGCTCTCGGCGAGCACGAGCCAGCCCGCGGTGGGCGCGTCGACCGTGGCCGTGAGCGCGTCGCCCGAAGGGCGCGTGATCGACGCCGCGACGAGGCTCGCGGGGCCGGGCTGCGGGCTCGTCGCGGTGCCGGCGGGCGCGGCGTGCAGCAGCACCTCGCGGCGGGGCGAGAAGGCGTCGGAGAAGATCAGCCGGGCGGCCGCGCGGTCGTCGGGCACGGCCACGGCGCCGGCGACGAAGTACGCGAGCGGCAGCGGCTCGCGCACGCGGTAGAGGCGGGTCCACGAGCCGCTCGGCAGGGGGTCGAGGCGCTGCGAGGTCACGGGCGCGGGCGCGAGCACGTGCGTGACGTGGTTCATGGCGAGGTAGCGCACGAAGCCGCCGGCGGGCACGAGCTGGTCGGCCTGGGTCGCGTAGCTGCCGCGCGCCAGGCCGTCGTGGCGGGGGCCCATCGCGCCCCAGGAGAACTCCATCTCGCGGGTGATGAGGCCGGCGTAGCCGTCGGGCGTGGCCAGCGACCAGAAGAGGTTGGCGTCGGGCTGGATGAGCTCGCGCGCGACGCGGTAGGGGGCGAGGTCGCTCCAGCCGCGGGCGAGCGCGAAGGCGTGCTGGTGCACCGCCGAGGAGTCCATCGAGTAGACGCGGCCGACCGACTCGCCCGCGAGGGCCCCGACGACGGCGGGCGGACGTAGCCACGGGGCAGCGTCGACGAGCGGGTTCTGCCGGGGCTCGGCGAGGCCGAGGTCGATCGCGACGAGTGCCACCGCGGCGGCCCCGAGGTGCGCCGCCGACAGCCGCGACGGGGCGGCCCGCTCGCTCCACCAGCGCTGCGCCCGCGTGAGCCCGAGACCCGCGAGCGTCGCCAGGGCCGCGCAGGCCACGAAGAGGAAGCGCTGCGGGATGCGGAAACTATCGAGCCCGGGGAGCACCGCGAAGGCGACGCGGTAGACGGGCGTCGAGGGTCCGAGGGCGAAGAGCACGCCGAGCAGCGCGACGACGCCGAGGGTGACGACGGCGCGGCGGCGGTCGGCGGCGAGGGCGACGAGGGCGAGCGGGACGGTCGCGAGCCCGAGGTAGGCGTGCGACTCCCAGAAGAGGTCGCGGCCGCGGTAGGTCTGGTCGCTCACGTCGCCGAAGGGGTAGGGCACCAGCATGCCCAGCAGGTGCGGCGGCCAGAGGCGCCAGTGGGTCGCGGCCTCCCACGAGAGCCCGCCGTGGCGCGACGAGAGCGCGCCGAACTCCGCCATCGGGAGGAGCTGCACCGCCCCCAGGCCGAGGCCGAGCATACAGGCGAGGGTAAAGCGGGCGAGCGCGGCGAGGCGGGCGCGAGCGCCGGGCTGCGCGTCGAGGGTGCGAACCACGGCCCAGAGCCCGTAGGCGAGCAGGCAGGCGTAGAGCGACTGCGGGAAGGCCGCGAGGGTCTGGAGGCCGAGCAGACCGGCGAAGAGCGCGAGGGCGCGGTCGCGGCGGGCGCCGTCGGCGCGGGGGCCGAGGGCGTCCTCGACGAGCGAGAGGCCGAGCGGGAGCCACGCGATGGTGCCGAGCACGCCGAGGTGGCGCCACTGCGAGACGACCACGCCGCCGTGGGCCCAGGCGAGGCCGGTGAGCACCGCGCCCGCGGCGGTGGCGCCGAGCACGCGCGCGAGGCGGGCCGCGCCGAAGCCCGCGACGGCGAGCATCACGAGGAGGAAGGCGTCGTAGGCCGCGGCGGGTGGGAGCGCGGCGAAGAGCGCGCCGCCGATGGGGTCGAGCGCGCCGCCGCCGGCGAAGAGGGGGTAGCCCGAGTAGATGCGGGGTTCCCAGAGCGGGAGCTGGCCCGCGCGGAGGGCGCGGCCGATGGCGGCGCGGAAGGGGAGCTCGCCGCCGAGGAGGTCGGCGACGAAGACGTCGTCGGCGAGGTTGACGGCGCGGAAGGTCAACAGCCGCGCGTACGGCAGGACGAGCAGCAGGCCCAGCGC
>JAQBQI010000349.1 GCA_028287085.1 Myxococcaceae bacterium | reverse complement strand
ACCTTCGGCGGGTCGTGGTCCCCGTCGGCGCTGCTCGGCCCGCCGCGCGTCTACCCCCGCTGCGGCGACCTCGGCGGCGCGTGGGCGCCGGGGCCCTCGCGCAGCCCGGTCGAGTGGATCGAGGTCGACTTCGGCGCCGACGTCCCGGTCGCCGCGGTGCGGATCTTCGAGACCAACCGCCCGGGGTCGACCTTCGCGGTGGTCGACGCCACCGACGGCGACGCGCTGCTCTACGAGGCGCCGCCGCGCGCCGACTCCGAGGCCCAGGTGCTCGAGGTCGCCGTCGACCCGCCGCGCGTGGTGCGCCGCCTGCGCGTGTACGTGGTCAACCCCGGCTGGGCCGAGCTCGACACCGTCGGCCTCATCGCGGTCGCGCCGCTGCCCGAGGCGCTGCGCACGCGCCCGCCACCACCGCCGCGGGGCGCCGGTCCGCTCGCGTGGATCGTCGGCCTCGGCGTGCTGGCCGCCGTCCTCGCCGGCGTCGTCGCGGGCGTGGGCGCCCACCGGGCGAGCGCGCCGCGGCCGCGCCCGGCGGCGGCGATCGGCGGGGCGACGCTGCGCTACGCGGTCCTCGCGCCCGAGGCCTTCGCGGTGCGCGGCGTGGAGTGGGCCGACGAGGTGACGGGCTTCTCGTCGGAGTACTCGACGACGGCCAACGCGGCCGCGGCGGTGCGCGGCGCGCCCGACGTGTACCCGCGCTACGGCGACCTCGCCGGGGCGTGGGCCTCGCGCACCACCGACGGCGGCGAGGAGTGGATCGAGGTGCGCTTCGCGCTCCCGGTGGCGACGACGCAGGTGCTGTGGGTCGAGACCTTCAACCCGGGCGCGGTGTCGCGGGTCGACGACCTGAGCGACCCGGCCGCGCCGGTGCTGCTGTGGGAGGGCGTCGCGTCGGCGCGCCCGCCGTCGTCGGTCATGGCCGAGCTCACGCTGCCCGCGCCGCGCACCATCCGCGCGCTGCGCCTCGTGCTCGACTCGCGCCGCGTCCCCGGCTGGAACGAGCTCGACGCCGTCGGCCTCGCCCGCTCGCCGTAGCGGCGCCAACGCCCGCCGCGGTTGTGCTACCCATCGCGGCCATGCGCTCGATTCCGGTCGTGGACCTCCGCGCGTTCACCCACGGTGACGCCGCCTCGCAGGCAGATTTCGTCCAGCGCTTCGGCGCCGGTCTGGCCGAGTTCGGCTTCGTCACGCTCGACGGCCACGGCGTGCCGCCCGAGCTCATCCGCCGCGCCTTCGACGTCACCGCGCGCCTCTTCGCGCTGCCCCGCGCCGCCCTCGACGCCTGCGTGGTGCCCGCCGCGAAGGGCAACCGCGGCTACGTGGCCTTCGGTCGCGAGCGCGCCGTGGGCGCCCCCCTCGCCGACCTCAAGGAGTTCTGGCACGTCGGGCAGGAGACCATCCGCCCCGAGCACGCCGGCGTGTACGACCCCAACGTCTGGCCCGACGAGCCCAGCGTGGCCGACTTCCGCGAGGTCTCGGTGGCCTTCTACCGCGCGCTCGAGTCGGTCGCGCTCGTCGCCCTCCGCGCCGTCGCGCGCTACCTCCGCCTGCCCGACGACCACTTCGCCCGCATGGCCGTCGACGGCAACAGCATCCTGCGGCTGATCCACTACCCCCCGGTGCCCGCCGACGTGCCGGCGGGCGCGGTGCGCGCGGCCGCCCACGAGGACATCAACCTCATGACCCTGCTCGTCGAGAGCACCACCGGCGGCCTCGAATTGCAGACCCGCGACGGCGCCTGGATCCCCGTCCACTCGCTCGCCGGGCAGATCGTGCTCGACGCGGGCGACATGCTTCAGCGCGCGACCAACGGGCTGATCCCCTCGACGACGCACCGGGTGGTCAACCCCTCGGGGCCCAACGTGACGCGCTACTCGCTGCCCTTCTTCACGCACCCGCGGCCCGAGGTGGTGCTCGCGCCGGCCGCGACGACGGTCACGCCCGAGCGCCCCGCGCGCTACGCCCCCATCACCGCGCAGGCCTTCCTCGAGGAGCGGCTGCGGGCGATCACGGCGTGAACGTCCGGCGCAACGTCCCGCTCGGCCCGTACACCACGCTCGGCCTCGGCGGGCCGGCGCGCGCCTTCGTCGAGGCGCGCTCCACGCAGGCGCTCATCGGGGCCGTGACCGCCGCCGACGACGCGGGCGCGCCGCTCCTGCTGCTGGGCGGCGGCAGCAACCTGGTGGTCGCCGACGAGGGCTTCGACGGCACCGTCGTGCGCGTCGCCACGCGCGGCCGCCAGGTGGTCGAGTCGGGCGACGCCGCGCGGGTGCTGCTGTGCGCGGGCGAGCCCTGGGACGACTTCGTCGCGTGGACGGTCGCGCAGGGCCTCGCGGGGGTCGAGTGCCTGTCGGGCATCCCCGGCTGCGTGGGCGCGACGCCGATCCAGAACGTCGGCGCGTACGGCCAGGAGGTCGCCGAGGTCATCGCCGCCGTGCGCGTGTGGGACCGCCGCGACCGCGCGCAGCGCACGCTCTCCCCGCGGGAGTGCGCCTTCGGCTACCGCGACAGCGCCTTCAAGCGCGAGGCGCGCGGGCGCTACGCGGTGCTCTCGGTGGCCTTCACGCTGCGGCGCGACGCCCCGCCGGCGGTGCGCTACGGCGAGCTGGGGCGGGCGCTGGGCGACGGGGAGGTGACGCTCGCGCGGGTGCGCGAGACGGTGCTCTCGCTGCGCCGCGCGAAGGGCATGGTGTGGGACGCGGCCGACCCCGAGCGCCACACCGCGGGGTCGTTCTTCACCAACCCGTTGGTGACGGAGGCGGAGGCCGACGCGGTCGCGGCGGCGGCGCGCGCGTCGGGGGCGCTGCGCGAGGGCGAGTCGATGCCGCGGTGGCCGGCCGAGGGCGGCCGC
>JAQBQI010000338.1 GCA_028287085.1 Myxococcaceae bacterium | reverse complement strand
CGGCGCTCGGCCGTCTGAAATGTGTAGAAGGGTAAGGGCGGAAGCCCGCGGCAAGGGCGACCCGTAGACACGCCCCCGTGGCCGCGGTCCCACGCCTCCGATCGCCGCCCCCGCGATTACCCGGCGCGTATTCCGTTGGCCCCGCGGCTGCAATATCGTCGATCGTCTCGCACACGGGAGTCACGACGATGAACCTTTCGACGAAGCCGATCCTGTCCCTGGTCTCTGCGGTGCTGCTCTGTTCGGCCACGGCCTGGAGCGACGGCGTCAGCGTGCTGCGCGGGCAGTTCACCGACCACGTCGTCGGCGGCCGGCCGCAGGGCGACGCCGCGGCCGCCGCCGCCACCCGCGAGGTCACCTACTGGATGGAGGTCGCCAACTCCGGCGCGCCCGCGGCCGTCACCGTCGTGTGGAAGGTCGGCGGCCGCGAGGTGCGGCGCCAGTCGCTTGACGTCGGCCGCGCGCCCCGCTGGCGCACCTGGGCGGCCTTCCGGCGCAACGGCGCCAACGCCGTCGAGGTCGAGGTGCTCGACGCCGCCGGCGCCTCGCTGCACACCGCCCGCTGGGCCGCCCCGTAGAATCGCGGTATCGATAGCGCCCAACCGATGGGCAACCCCCTCCGCGCGTGCGTCTTCGGGCGCTTCTTCACCTTCGGCTCCGTCAAGGAGGTGATGAACAAGGCCAACGAGCTGCGCTCCGGCGACGTGCAGGCGGGCGTCAGCGCCGAGAGCGACCGCGAGCGCGTCGCCGCCAAGCGCGTGCTCTCGCAGCTCACCCTCGACGAGCTCTACGAAGCGCCGAGCGTCCCCTACGAGCTCGACGAGGTCACCCGCCTCTGCCACGACGCCTGCGACCACGGCGCGCGCCGCCGCCTCAAGGGCAAATCGCTCGGCGAGGTGCGCGAGTGGATCCTCGACACCCGCACCACCGGCGACGACCTGCTCGCGGTCTCGCCGGGCCTCACCCCCGAGATGGTCGCCGGCGTCACGAAGCTCATGTCGAACATGGACCTCGTCGTCGCCGCCCGGAAGATCCGGGTGGTGGTGCGGTGCAACAACACCCTCGGGCTGCCGGGGCGCATCTCGTCGCGGCTGCAGCCCAACCACCCGCGCGACTCGGTGGAGGGCATTCTCGCGGTGGTGCTCGACGGGCTCTCCTACGGCAACGGCGACGCCGTCATCGGGGTCAATCCGTCGACCGAGACCGTCGAGTCGACCGTCGAGATTCTCCAGCGCACCAAAGGCTTGATGAACGCCCTCGGCGTGCCGACGCAGAACTGCGTGCTGTCGCACATCACGATCCAGATGCAGGCGATGGAGAAGGGCGCGCCGCTCGACCTGTGCTTCCAGTCGATCGCCGGCTCGGAGGGCGCCAACAAGAACTTCGGGGTGAGCGTGGCGCTGCTCGACGAGGCCATGGCGATGACCCGCGCGCTGGGCACCGCGAAGGGGCCCAACGTGATGTATTTCGAGACGGGCCAAGGGACCGCGCTGAGCGCCGACGCGCACCACGGCACCGACCAGCTCACGATGGAGGCGCGGGCCTACGGGCTCGCGCGCCGCTACGCGCCCTTCATCGTCAACAGCGTCGTGGGCTTCATCGGACCGGAGTACCTGTACGACGGCAAGCAGATCACCCGCGCGGGTCTCGAAGACCACTTCATGGGCAAGCTGAGCGGCATCTCGATGGGCTGCGACGCCTGCTACACCAACCACGCCGAGTGCGATCAGAACGACGTCGAGAACCTCGAGATGCTCCTCGCGGCGGCGGGCGTGAACTACCTGATGGGCATTCCCGCGGGCGACGACGTGATGCTCAATTACGAGACGACGTCGTTTCACGACAACGCGGCGCTGCGGGAGATTCACGGGCTGCGGCCGGCGCCGGAATTCGAGGCGTGGATGGAGCGCATCGGGCTCTGGCGCGAAGGGCGGATGACCGAGAAGGCGGGCGACGCGTCGCAGTTCATGCGGCGCGAAGAGGTGCGCGAGGTGGTGTTTCGGGGCGGGCCGGCGCTGGCGGCTTCGCGGCGGCGGTGAGACGGGGGCGACGGCGACGGCGTAGCGAAGAAGTGGCGCGCCGCTGGGTCGCTGGGGTTCCGCGCGATGGCGCGTCACCCCAGGCAATAACAGGAGGGCCGCCCCGGGCACTGCCCGGGGCTCCGGTCGGCCGTCGCTGGGCGCACGTCGTCGCGCCGGTTCGGGCTCAACGCCCTCGCGGCGGAGCGAAGCGTTCCCAGTCCGCGAGGGTGGTCTCTTCGCGGTGATGTCGCGGCTGCTCGATGACGTAGCGGCGCACGGTGTCGAGCTCCGTCTCTCGCAGCGTGAACGCCCCGTACCCCGCCTGCCACGCGAAGTCCCCGACGCCGATCTCGTTATGCACGAAGGCCGACGAGCGAGCCTTGAGCTCACGCGCCAGCCGGGCGACGTCGACGTCGGCCTTCAGGCCGACCAGCGCGTGCACGTGGTCTTCGACGCCACCGATCGCGACGGCGACGCAACCCAGCTCGATGCACCACGCTGCGACGAGGCCGTGCAGTCGCGCTGCGACCGACGGGCCGATCCACGGAGCGCGCCCGCGCGTCGCCCACACGAGATGCACGTACAGTCTGGCGTAGCTTGAAGACATCGCCGGGTGGACCGAGCGTAGCCCGAGCGACCGTCGCGGCGTGCGCCCAGCGACGGCCGACCGGAGCCCCGGGCAATGCCCGGGGCCGCCCTCCTGTTATTGCCTGGGGTGACGCGCCATCGCGCGGAACCCCAGCGATTCAGCGGCCTGCGTCACCCTCTCGCCGATGCAGACGAGGTCCGCCATCAGCCCTGGAGTGCGCGCGGAGCAGTTCGCCACGAGATCCGATCCCCACGTAGAACGCCCCGACCACGTCCCGCCTCTCCGCGACCCGCCCGGACCGCAACCGTTGCCTGCCGCTCCCCGGCCGCCTCGCCGACGCCCGCAACGATTGCAAGCACCCGCACGCCCGCCTCGACGGCGCCCGCAACCCTTGCGTCACCCTCCGCGACCTCCGGGTCAGGCGTCGCAACGCTTGCGGGCGCCGCCGGGCGCCCACAACCCGCCGATCAACCCGTGGGCTGGTCGCCGATCGGATCGGCCGGCTTCACCGGTGCCTCGTCGCTCACCCCGGTCGTGCGGTGCTGCTCGGCCAGGTCGTCGAAGACCAGCGGCAGCAGCTCGATGCGCCCGGCGTGGCGCAGCAGCCCCGTGATCAGCGCCTTGTTGGCCGTGTACACGGTCAGCCACGACTCGCGCGCCGCCGCCAGCTCGGGCCGCAGCATCGCCCCCGCGACCTTGTGCTCGCGCGCGGCGGTGTCCATCGACGAGAGCGTCTCGTGGTGCGAGCGGAACTCCTCCAGCCAGGTCTTGTGGTCGCGCAGGTGCGCCTTGTGGTGCTCGATCTTCTGCGCGACGTGCTTCACCAGCGCGACCAGCTTGGTCAGCCGCCGCCGCGCGGCCACCGACGGGGCCTCGCGGTCGAAGAACTCCGCCACCGCCACCGGCGCGCCCTTGATGGACTCCACGTACTTGCCGAAGCGCACCAGCGAGTCGCGCGCCTCGGCCTGCGGGTCGCCCTCGATCGCCGCCGCCGCGGGCTGACGGTCGAGCACCTCCTTCATCGCCGCGTCGGCCTTCGCCTGCTCGCTGCTGGCGAACTTCACCGCGCCGTCGAGCGCGGGCACGAGGCCCACGCAGACCGCCGCGAACTGCTCGCGCGCGAACGCGCCGTAGATCAACGTCTCCCTCGGATCGATGTACGAATCGGCCATTGGATGGAACCTCCCTGATGCTAGCGAGCGTTGTCCGCAGTCGCGCCCGGGAGCAAGCGTGGCGTGCGAGCGCGACTGCGATCGTGCCGAGGTCTGGCGACACTGTGGGCGCAGTGTCTTGACCAGCATTCTTGTGCGGGAGATCGTCCCCGGATGCTCAATCGGGTGGGGTTGATCGGGATCGTCGTGGCGGTCTTGGCGGGGTGCGGTTCGGACAACGCCTGCATCGCGGGGGCGTCGGCGCCCTGCGCGTGCAGCGACGGGCGCAGCGGCGCGCAGACGTGCAGCGCAGCGGGAACCTTCGCGGCGTGCGTCTGCACCTCGGGGACGGACGCGGGCGCCGACGCGGGAAGCGCCGACGTCGGGACGCCGGTCGACGTCGGCGTCGAAGATCGCCCCGCGGTCGACGCGGGGACGGCCGACGTGGGGACGCCGGACGCGGGGACGCCGGACGCAGGGACGCCGGACGCCGGGACGATGGACGCAGGGACGCCGGACGCAGGGACGCCCGACGTGGGGACGCCCGACGTGGGGACGCCCGACGCGGGGACGCCGTGCCCCGCGGGGACAGCGAGGTGCGGTGCGGCTTGCGTGAACACGCAGACCAGCAGCTCGCACTGCGGGGGCTGCGGCATGGACTGCGGGCCGGAGGCGGGCTGCGTCGCGGGTCACTGCGTCGCCGGACCGGTGGGGTCGGCGATCTTCACCACCTCTGGCACGTTCGTCGTTCCCCCGGGCGTGACGTCGATCTCCGTTGTACTGGTTGGCCCAGGAGGTAGGCCGGACTTCGGCGGGGGCGGGGGCGGCGGGCTCTGCTACCGGAACGATCTCGCTGTTACGCCCGGCGCGAGCCTTCCAGTGACGGTCGGCTTGCACTCCAACGTCCGGCTTGATCCGGCCGGGAACTCGATGTTCCAGGGGATCACCGCGTTCGCCGGTCGCACCGGAACCGGCGCTGCCGGCGGGCTCGGCGGCGGCGGCGGCGGCGGCGGCGCGACCTGTTTCATGGGTGGCTCGGGCGGTAGCAACTCGGCCGACGGGGCCGGCGGGGGCGGCGGCGCGGCGGGCTACACGGGCAACGGCGGCAACGGCGGTTCGGGCGGCGTGGCTTCGTGTCCAACGGAGGCGACGGCCGGATCCGGCGGAGGCGGGGGCGGGGGCGGCGGATGCACTGCGCCCTCGTGCGGTGCTGGGTCCGGCGGCGGGATCGGCCTCGCGGGGCTCGGCGCCAACGGGGCCGCGGGCGTCGGGATCTGTGCCGCGGGCTACGGCTCCCCTGGCGGCGGCGGCTCCGGCGGCAACCCCGGGGGGGCCTGCCCGTCACCGTGCGCAGGCGGCGACTTTGGCGGCGGCGCGGGGGCGCCCTACGCGCGCTTCGCAGGCAACGGCGCCGTGCGCATCATCTGGGGCCCCGGACGGTCCTTCCCCAGCAACGCGATGTGATCGCGACGGGCTGACGCCGCGGGCGAACCGCGCGTCGCTCGATCGACTCAGCGCCCCAGCTGGGCCCGCAGCGCCGCGACCTCCGCGGCGAGCGCCTCGGCCCGCGCGCTGGCGGCCTCGGCCCGCGCGCTGGCGGCCTCGGCCCGCGCGTCGGCGGCCTCCTTCTCCGCGCGCTCGCGCTCCTCTCCCGTCGGCCAGAGGCGCTCACCGGCCTCGTCGTCGGCGACGCGCAGCCGGGCGCCGCCGTCGGTCACCACCAGCCACGCGCCGAGCTCGTCGGAGTACGCCGGACCGTCGCCCGCGTACTCCTGGCGGAACGCGCCCGCCTTCGTGCGCCGCCACACCTGCAGCACCCACGGGCCGCCCGACAGCCCGCGCCCGCGCCGCTCGGGGTCGAAGATCCACAGTTCGCGCACGCCACTCACGGCGTACTTCGCGGGGCCCTCGCCGTAGTCCTTCTTCGCGGTGTCGCGGCTCACCACCTCCGCGACCACCCGCGGCGGCGCGTAGCCCTCGACCCACGTGAGGATGCTGCGCGCCCCCGTCGGGAGCGCCGGCTCGACCAGGTACACGTCGGGGTCGACGCCCACCGCGGGGTGCTCCTCGTCCCAGCGCAGCGCGATGTCGCAGCCCGCCGAGGCGTCGCGGCCGGTGCGCGCGATCCACGCGTCGAGCACCTCGCGCAGCAGCGTCATCGTCTTCAGGTGCTCCGGGGTCACGGGCATGGTGACGTCGTCCTCGAGCACCCAGCGCTCGGACCACCGCGGGGCCTGGAACACCACGTCCACCCCGCGCTGAACCTTCGTCACCATGCTGCTCACGCTAGCACCCATCGCAGCGCCCATGCCATCGCAGGACCGCTGTAAAACAAGCGGATTCTCATGCCGCCGCCATGGCGGCGGGGGTGGCGGCGGGGGTGGCGGCGGGCGCCCGCGACGGCCCGAACGGGCGCGTCGCGGCCCTCGACGCCCGATGCTCCGATGGCGTACCACTGTCACCCCGTGAAGCTCGACGCGTCCACGCTGGAGTCGATCGTCGAGGCCGTCGTCCGGCAGCTCGCCCACGAGGCCGCCGCCGCGTCCCCCTCGCCTGCCTCCCCCGCCCCCTGTGGCGCCGACGCGGGCCACGCCTGCACCGCCGCCGCGCGCCCCGCCCACGCCGTCGAGGCGCCCATCTACGAGGCGATGCTCCCGCGCCTCGTCGCGCTCACCTCGTCGCAGATCGCCATGGGCCGCGCGGGCAACCGCCTGCGCACCGACGACTACCTCCGCGCCCGCGAGGGCCACGCCGACGCGCGCGACGCCGTGCACAGCGAGGTTCCCGACGACTGGGCCGCGCGCCACGAGCTCGTCGCGCTGCGCACCCGCTGCCGCGACCGCCACCACTACCTGCTCTTCCCCAACGAGGGCCGCCGCCTCGACGACGTCTCGCGCGCCGCCGTCGAGGCCCACGCCGCGAGCGCCCCCGACGTCCAGATCATCGTCGGCGACGGGCTCTCCCCCAACGCCATCGTGCAGAACGGCGCCGCCACCCTCGCCGCCGTGCGCGGCGCCCTCGCCGACGCCGGCTGGCGCGTCGGAACCGGCTTCTACGTGAAGTACGCCCGCATCGCCGTGGCCGACGAGATCGGCGTGCTCACCCGCGCCCGCGCCACCGTCATGCTCGTCGGCGAGCGCCCCGGCCTCGGCACCGGCGACTCGCTCTCGGTCTACCTCGCCGTCAACCCCCGCCTCGGCCAGGACAACGCCGAGAAGAACTGCATCTCCAACGTGCGACCCATCGGCATCTCCGGCCCCGAGGCCGCGCGCGACAGCGTGGCGATCCTCAAGCGCGCCTTCGTCAGCGGCCGCGGCGGCGTGGCCCTCGGCATCGGCTGGGGGCGCGCGTGAGCGAACCCACCCGCCTCCCGCCGAAGGTGCTCTCGTGCCGCCAGCTGCCGCACGCCGACGCGCGGCTCTGCGCCGCCCTCGGGCTGCCGCGCGACGCGCGCAACCGCTCGCTCGCCCTCATCACCTGCGACCAGGACGACGCCCTCTACGCCGCCCTCGACCACGCCACCAAGATGGCCGACGTCGAGGTCGTCTACGCGCGCTCCTTCTACGCCGGCAGCCGCCACGCCTCCGGGCCGCTGTCGGGCGAGATCCTCGGCGTGCTCGCGGCCGATGATCCCGAGAGCGTCGCGCAGGGCGTCGCCGCGGTGCGCTTCGCCCTCGAACACCTCTTCGCCTTCTACGCCGTCGACGCGGCCGGCGTGACGGTGTTTCCGACCGTCATCGGCAGCGTCGGGCGCTACCTCGCGGCCCAGTCGGGCGTCGCCGTCGGATCGCCCTTCGGCTACCTCATCGCCCCGCCGGTCGAGGCCCTCGTCGGGGTCGACGCTGCGCTCAAGGCCGCCGACGTCGAGCTCGTGAAGCTCTTCGGTCCGCCCACGGAGACCAACTTCGCGGGCGCGTGGGTCACCGGCTCGCTCGACGCCGTCGAGGCCGCCGCGCGGGCCTTCGCGGCCGCCGTGGCCGACGTCGCCGCGCACCCGTCGGGCCGGTGACCGCCGCCGCCGAGACGCCCGCCCTCAAGCGGGTGCTGCGCCCGGTGCACCTCTGGGCCATCGCCGTCGGCCTCGTCATCTCCGGCGACTACTTCGGCTGGAACTACGGCCTCGCCCAGGGCGGCCCCGTCGGCCTCGGCGTCGCGACGCTCGCCGTCACGGTGCTCTACGTCTGCTTCATCTTCTCGTACACCGAGCTCTCCACGGCGATTCCCCACGCGGGCGGCCCCTTCGCCTTCGCGCAGCGCGCCTTCGGACCGTGGGGCGCCTACCTCGCCGGCGCCGCCACGCTGCTGGAGTTTCTCTTCGCGCCGCCCGCCATCGCGCGCGCCATCGGCTCGTACGTGCACTTCCGCGTGCCCGCCCTCCCCGTCGACGCCGTCGCCGTCGGGGCCTTCGTCGTCTTCGGCGTCGTCAACGCGGTGGGGGTCTCCATCGCCGCCACCTTCGAGCTCGTCGTCACCGTGCTCGCCACCTTCGAGCTCGGGCTCTTCTTCTTCCTCACGGCGCCGCACGTCGAGGCCGCGCGCCTCTTCGCGCGCCCGCTGCTGCCGCACGGCGTCGCGGGCGTCTTCGCCGCGGTGCCCTTCGCCATCTGGTTCTACCTGGGGCTCGAAGGCGTCGCGATGAGCGCCGAGGAGGTCGTCGACCCGCGGCGCACCATCCCCCGCGGCTACCTCGCGGGCATCGCCACCCTCGTCACCCTCGCCCTCGGAACCCTCGTCTGCACCTGCGGCGTGCTCCCCTGGAGCGAGCTCGTGCGCGACGACTCGCCCCTCCCGCACGCCCTCGCGCGCGTGCTCTCGCCCGGCCACCCGATGACCCACCTGATGGTCTACCTCGGGCTGCTCGGCCTCGTCGCCTCCTTCCACGGCATCGTCATGGGCTGCTCGCGCCAGGTCTTCGCGCTCGCCCGCGAGGGGCTCATCCCGCGCGCCCTCGCCGCCGTGCACCCGCGCTTCAACACCCCCACGCGCGCCCTCGCGCTCTCCTGCGCCGTCGGCGCCGTCGCCACCCTCTCGGGCCGCACCGACGCGCTCATCACCCTCTCCGTGCTCGGCGCCCTCGGCGTCTACCTCGTGAGCATGGCCGCCGTGATCAAGCTACGGCGCAGCGAGCCCGCCCTCGAGCGCCCCTTCCGCGCGCCGTTGCACCCGTGGCTCCCGCTCGTCGCCATCGCCCTCTCGACGGTGGCCTTCGTCGCGGTCGGCGTCGGGTCGCCCGCCATCGTCGCGGTCTTCCTCGCGGTGCTCGCCGCCGGGGCGGTGGCCTTCCGCGGGGCGCGCAAAACCCCCGCCGCGCCCTCCTGATCGCCGCGCCCCGTCCGATAGACGGCCTCGGAGCGGTGGCGCATTCCTCCCCCCGCCGCCGCCGAGGACCATGCACGGAGAGCGTCACGCCGAGTCCCCCGCCCAGACCGCGAAGGTCGTCGTCACGCTGGCCACCCTCCGGGGCGACCTGTCGACCGGGAGCCTCCCGGGCTTCTCCCCCAACGCCGTCGACCTCCGCGTCGAGCCCGCCGAGCGCGGCGCCGCGCGCATGTTCGCCGCCGAGGGCGTCGCGTGGGTGGGCTTCCACCGCGACCCG
>JAQBQI010000336.1 GCA_028287085.1 Myxococcaceae bacterium | reverse complement strand
AGGCCCGCGAGGTCGGCCGGGGGCGGGGCGGCGCCGGCCGGGGTCCAGAGGCCGATGCGCCCCACGGCGTAGACGGTGCGGCTGGCGGCCTCGCAGGCGCCCGCGGCGACGGCCCGGTCGACGAAGGCCTCGTCGGCCGAGGCGAGCACCCCGTAGGGCGCGCCCTCGATCACCTGCCGCGCGAGCTGCCCGCTCGACCCGAACGCGAAGGTCACCGCGTGCCCCGTCGCCCGCGTGAAGGCCGCGCCCACCTCGGGGAAGGCCCGCGACAGGTCCGACGCCGCCGCCACCCGCAGCGGCTCGACCGGCTCGGCCCGTCGGCCGCCGCAGGCCGCGAGCCCGGCGAGGAGCACCAGCGCGCGCACGGCCCGGTCAGTCCTTGTAGATGATCGTGCCGACGTCCTCGCCGGCGAGCGCGCGGGTGAGGTTGCCGCGCACGAGGCCGTTGACGATCTGCAGCTCGTGGCACGAGCGGGCGCGCTGGAGGTACTCGATCACCACGCGCTCGACGACCATGTCGTCGAGGTCGCGCTCGACCAGCTCGCGCGCGCTGATGCGCGGGATGAAGGTCGCGTTCGGGTTCTTCTTGGGGTCGTCGGTGAAGAGCCCGTCCTCGTCCTTGACGAAGATCGCGCGCCGGCACCCCAGCACCTCCGCCGTCAGGAACACCCCCGCGTCGGTGCGGTTGGCCGGGATGCGCCCGTGCGGCCCGGGCTTCTCCCAGTAGGCGAAGGGCGGCATGCCCGTGAGCACCGGGATGCACCCGAGGCGGAAGTAGAGCGGCAGCTTCTCGAAGTCGTCGTGCATCATGTAGAGCCCGCCGTGCTTGGCGAGCAGCATCTGGAGCATGCGCGCGTTCTGCCGGGGCACGTACCCGCCCAGCGCCGCGAGCACGCCGGTGGGCATCTCGAGGTCCGACGCGACGGCGTAGATGTGCCGCGCGCGCGTGCCGCCCCCGCAGCACAGCAGGAGCTTGTGCTGGTCCTTCGCCGCGACGATCTCGTCGAGCAGGGGGAAGAGGCCGGCGCGCCCGCGGTCCATGATCGACTGGCCGCCGATCTTGATGACCCTCACGTCGGGCATCATGGCGACGGGCGAGTAGTCGAAGCCCGCTTCGCCCGCGTCGGTCAGCGGCGAGCCGGAGAGCGCGCTCGGGATCGCGTTGCGCTCAGACATCGGAGGCCTCCTTGTCGATGACGGTGCCGACGTCCTCGCCGGCGAGCGCGCGGGTGAGCTCGCCGGGGCGCAGCCCGTTGATGATCTGCACGCGGCGGATGTGCCGGGCGTACCGCCAGGCCTCGAAGAGCTGCCGGTCGAGGATGAGCTCCCGCGGCGGGTCGGCGAGCAGGGCGCCGAGGGTCGTGCGGCGGATGAGCTTCGCGTCGGGGTGCTTCTTGGGGTCGCGGTCGTAGAGCCCGTCCTCGTCCTTGACGAAGATGAGGCGCTTCATGCCGAGCACCTCGGCGTGGATGAACAGCCCGAAATCCGAGCCGTGCGCGGGGAGCATTCCCCCCTCGGAGGGCGGCTCCCAGAAGTGGTACGGCGGGATGCTGATGACGATCGGGAGCATGTTGCTGTCGAGGTACAGCGGCAGCTCCCAGAAGTGGTCGCGCTGCATGAAGATCGAGCCGTGCTTGGCGAGCAGCGCGTTGAGGAAGACCGCGTTGATCTCCTCCATGGCGCCGACGAGCTGCGCGACGCCGCCGGTGGGCAGGCCGAGGTCGAGCGCGACGGAGAGCGTGTGGCGCACGCGGGTGCCGCCGCCGACGCCGATGACGAAGCGGTGCTTGCCCCGGGCGGCGGCGATCTCCTGCACCAGCGGCAGGATGGCGTCGCGGCCGCGGTCGAAGATCGACTGACCCCCGATGCCGACGAGCAGCACGTCGGGGAGGATGGCGAGCTCGTTCTCGGAGTGCGTGCGCGCGAGCACCCTCCGGTCGACGAGCGACTCCCGCATGAGGGAGGACGTGATGTGGGTACGACCGTCGCCGGTCACCAGCTTGCTCATTCGTGCTCCTGCGCCGGGGCGGCTTCGGTCGGGGTCGGGGTCGGGGCCGGGGTCGCGGTGGGGTCGTCGTCGAAGGTGGTGAGCTCGACGCGCAGGCGCTCGGCGGCGCGCACGAGGTGCCAGGTGACGTAGCCCGAGAGCAGCCCGAAGGTCACGTGCACCGTCACGCCCGGCAGCAGGAACGCGTACGCGATGGCGGGCGCCTGCACCGCGAAGACGACCGCGAAGATGGTCACGAAGCGGGCGAGGGCGACGACCCCGCCGAAGAGCGACCAGCCCAGCGGCCCGGGGCGCCTCCCCCCCGCGGTGATCACAGGGATCAGCAGGTCGCACACGATCCCGGGGGTGACGTGCTTGAGCACCTCGAAGACGCCGTAGCGGCCGTCGCCCATGAGGAAGGCCACGCTGCCCATGGCGAAGCCGGTGGTCGTGGCGCCGAAGCGGCCGCGGGTGAAGAGCGTCGCCAGCACGTAGAGCGGCGTGAGGATCACCAGCTTGTGGCCGGGCGCGAAGGGCACGCTCGGCAGCACCTTCAGCGCCTTGATGCCGAGCATCGTGAGTGAGATGCCCGCGACGATGGCGACCTCGCGGGCGACGAAGCGGCCGCCCTCCGGGTCGATGCCGTGGATGTGCCGCTCGGCCCGGGTGATCTGCCGCCCGAGCCGCGCGACGATCGGCCCGACGTCGCCGCGCATCACCCGAAGCAGGGCCCGC
>JAQBQI010000292.1 GCA_028287085.1 Myxococcaceae bacterium | reverse complement strand
TCACCATCGAGGCCGTGCCGCCCGCCTACGCCGCGCGCCTCGGCATCGGCGCCGACGGCGGGGTGATCATCATGGCCGTGCAGCGCGGCGGGGCCGCCGACCGCGCGGGGCTGCGGCCCGGCGACGTGATCCTCGAGGCCGACCGGCGGGCGGTGCGCGGCACCGACGACGTCGTGGCGGCGGCGCGCGACGGGCGCGCCATCTTCCTCGTGCGCCGCGGCGCGGGGCAGGAGTACGTGGGCCTCGCCATCGGCAATACGCAGTAGGGTAACGACGTGAGAGTCCTCCGGTCGGCGTCGGTGGTGGTGGTCGGGTGCCTCGGTCTGTTCTCGTGCGGCGCGCCGGGGGATGACCCGAACGCCCGCTGGCGCTTCGCCGCCCCGCAGCTCGTGCAGCATCGCAGCGACGGGGCGCTGCGCTCGACGTGGCCCGTGGCGGCGCCGGGCGGACGCACCTTCCTCGCGCTGACGACGGCGCGGCCCGACGGCACCACGACGGGCGTGAGCGTGGTCGAGCGCAACGGCACCACCTGGACGGCGCCGACGATCTGGCCCGCGCCGAGCGGGGCGGGCACCGAGGCGGTGCTTTGGACGACGAGCGACCCGGGGCCGGCGGTGCTCACGCGCGCCGACGGTCCGCAGGGGCCGGTGCTCTACGCGCGCCGCTTCGTGGGCGACGCGTGGACCCCGCCGGAGCCCGTGACGCTGCAGGGCTCCGAGGCGCCCGTGCTGGCGAGCCTCGGGGTGGGCGCGAGCGGGGCGCTCCGCGTGGTCTACGCGGTGCCGGGCGGGTCGTGCACCGACGGGGCGCAGCTGCGCTACCGGGAGCGCGGGCCGACGGGGTGGAGCGCCTCGCGGCCGGTGGCCGACACCTGCGGGCTCGACCGCGTGTCGCTGGCCGTCGACCCGTCGGCCGACGACGCGCTGCTGGTGACCTGGACGGGCCCGGTGCGCGGGGCCGCGAGCGCCGCGGCGACCGACGTGGTGGCGTCGGCGTCGGCGACGGCGAGCGGCGGGGCGACGATGTTCCGGCCGCCGTACCGGGTGCTCACGGGCGACAACCGCGGGGCGCAGGCGGTGGCGCTCGGGGGCGGGCGCTTCCTCGCGGGGTGGTCGCTGACGACGACGAGTCCGTCGGCGCCGGGGGCGGGCTCGCGGCGGGCGGCCTTCAACACCTACGACGCGCCGACCGACCGCTGGGAGACGGCCAACACGGGCTGGTATCCGACCGACGCGTCGCCCTGGCTGGTGGGGCTCGCGAAGGGCGCCGGGGCGCTGGCCTTCGGGGCCGACGGCGCGCAGCCGCGGGCGCAGCTGGTGATGCGCACCTGGGCGTCGCCCGAGCGGCCGTCGACCTCGCGCAACGTGATCGCCTCGCCGCTGGGCACGGCCTCGTCGCTGCGCGCGATCGCCGCGGCCGACGGCACCGTGCAGGCCACCTGGATCGAGACCGACGACGGCGGCGGGCAGCGGTTGTTGTTCAGCGTGGCGCTGCCGGTCGCGGCGGGCGACGCCGGCGGGCGTTAGGGCTACCGCCGCGAAAGGCCTTCACCCCGAATGGCCGATGAGCCGGTATGCCTTACCTTCGCGCCATGCCGACCCACCTCATCGCAACCGACAGCGTCGACGCGACCGCAGCCGTGAGCCGGATTGGCGGTCAGCCTCTCCTCGCGGGAACCGCGTGGCCCCGCTGCAGCGGTTGCGGCGAGCCACTCGGGTTCCTGGCGCAGGTCGACCTTGCCGCGCTCGGTGACCCGACGCTCACGGACGCGTGGGCCGTCCTCTTTTCATGCGACCGCTTCGGCGGGTGTGCCGCCGTGTCCCAGGGGAAGGGGACGCTGGCTCTCGTCGTGTCGAAGGCCGGCGCGTCGCCTGCGACGGAGCCTCCGTCGTCGGGCACGGCGCCGAAGCCCCTGCGCGTGTTTCCCGAGGGTCCCATCGCTCTCGCGGCGAGGGCGTCGAGCGTCGAGGTACCGCTCGGCGGCGGCGACGAGGAGACCGGTCACAGGGTCGTCGGCAGCGTCGGCGCGGTCACGGAGTGGATGCAGGACCCGGTCGAAGCGAGTTGCCCGTCCTGCGGCGCCGAGATGAGGGTGGCGTTTCAACTCGACGAGGCGTGGGGAATGACGACGGCGACGTACACCTTCGTGTGCAGCCCGTGCCGGCAGGCGGTACTCGTCGTGCAACCGTATTGAAGCCGGGCACGGGAATCCCGCGCGCTGAGAGTTCCCCTCCGCCGGAGTCACCCGATGAATGCGCAGGGTCTGGATCGCTGGTGCTACGACGCCCTCGAGCCGCGCGAGTGGGACCTGGGCGACTACGCGGGCGTATCGCTCCGCCGCCATGCCGACCTCGTCTGGATCTACTTCGACCACCTCGCCTTCTGTAACGTGGTCTCGGCCATCCAGCCCATCGAGGACTTCCTCGCCAACGGCCCCGCCGCCCGCGCGCCTCCCGCGGTCGCGGCGGCGATCGTCGAGTACCTGCTGGCGATCCGGGTGCCGGGGCCGTCCACCGTGCTGGCCGTCGAGGTCGCGTTGCGCGGGCCGGAAAGCTGCCACCTGATCGACGTCCGGCTCAATCTCTCGGCGGCCTCGCCCGATGTCGTGTCGATGCCCGGCTCCCCGCATGCGGGCGTGGAGGGAGTGCCGAAAACCGACCCCCGCTCTGAGCGCCGGCGGCTGCTGGTTCCTGCGCCCACTGGCGAACTGAACCTCCAGGTGACCGTGGCGCGGACGACAGCGTCGGAAAGCTCCCTGCAGACGGTGAAGGGCAGTGTGCCGTTCGCTGTGACCCCGCATACGACGACTGAGGTCCTGGTCGAGATCGATGCCAGTCGGTGGCCAGACCTGGCACTCGCCTCGCGCGGGACGCATCGCGCATAGAACGGGAGGCCCATGCACCGACCGCACGGGTGCGAACCGTGGTGACCCATCAGGTCGGGGACTCCTCGATGCCCTGCAGCGCCGCCGCCGGGGCCATCCACATGACCTGCCAGGGGTGGCCGTCGAGGTCGTAGAAGGCGCGCGAGTAGATGAAGCCGAGGTCCTCCGGACCGTCGGCTTCGGTGCCGCCCGCGGCGAGCGCGGCGTCGGTGACCGCGTCGACCTCGTCGCGGGCCGACAGACCCAGGCAGTAGATCGCCTGCGTGTGCGTGGTGGGATCGCCGATCGGCAGCTTCGCGAACTGCGCGAACCGCTCGCGGCTGAGCAGCATGACGACGGCCTGCGCGCCGACCAGCATGCAGGCGGCGCTGTCGTCGGTGAAGGCCGGGTTGAAGCTGAACCCGAGCTTCGCGAAGAAGGCCTTGCTCCGCGCGAGGTCGGTGACGGGGAGGTTCAGGCAGAGCATGCGGCCGGCGTGGGCGGGGGTGGTCATGGTGGATCTCCAGTCGGGGCGTCGAGGGTCGATGCCACGGTAGACCGCCCCGGCCGGCGGAACTCATCGGTGGATTTTGGAAATGATTTCGAGCGACGGGCCGAGGCGGTGGACGCGACCGACGCCCGCGACGCGACGGTCGCCGGCCGGGGCGTGAGCGCGCTAGAAGCGGGCGTTGGGCCCGATGACGAGCACGGGCACGGTGGCGATGTGCAGCAGGCGCTCGGCGACCGAGCCGACGAGCACGCGGTTGAGCCCGGTGCGCGCGGTGGTGCCGACGACGAGCACGTCGCCGCCCCAGGTGGAGACGAAGCGCGCCAGGGCGTCGGCGGGGTCTTCGTCGACCTCGACGCCGTAGTCGACCGTCACGCCCGCGCTGGCCGTGAGGTTCGCCGCGAGCTCGCGCAGGCGGTGCTCGATGGTGCCCGTGACGTGGTCGTCGGCGGTGCCGCTCGGCACGATCTCCGCGCGCGACGGGATCACGCTCACCAGCACGGCCGTGCCCCCGACGTTGCGCGCGAGCTGCAGCGCGGCTTGCACCGCGCGGTCGCTGTGCTCCGAAAAATCCACCCCGACGACCATCTTCTTGAACACGGCAGACACCTCCTGCGAACGGCGCCGGAACCTACCAGATCATCGCGCCCACATGGCCCCACGAAGCGCCCGCGCCCGCACGAAAACGCATTGCGCGACGGGGGCGTTGCCCTAGAGGATCGCCCGATGACGAAATCCACCGGACTCCTTGCCTCGGTCGCCGCCGCGCTCGCCCTCACCCTCGCCGCCCCCTCGACCGCGCACGCCCAGGTCGGCGGCGCCCGTCGCTTCGGGCTCGGCCTCGCGCTCGGCTACCCCGACGTCGGCCTCTCGATGAACTACTTCACGAGCCAGGCGACCTCGCTGCAATTCGTGGTGTCGTTCTGGTACCGCAACGGCCGCTTCGGCCGCGACTACGTCGACAACAGCAGCGGCATCTTCCTGCGCGGCGACTACCTCTTCCACCCGGCGACGCTCATCCGCGGGACGACGGCCGACCTCGGCTTCTACATCGGCCCGGGCCTCTACGCGGGCTTCGGCAACTACGACAGCTTCGTCTTCGGGGCCGAGCTGCCCATCGGCCTCGCCGTGCAGTTCAAGACCATTCCCCTCGACCTCGCCTTCGAGGCCGTGCCGCGCCTGAGCATCCTCAACGGCAACGGCGCCGGCCTCGGCTTCGGCGTCGGCGGCACCTTCCACGTCCGCTACTACTTCTAGGCCTCAGTTCGTCGGGCAGATCCAGGTGCCGAGCTCGCGCACCGCGGCCGAGGTCGGCAGCTGCACCGCCGCCACCACCGGCGCCACGCAGGCCTGGAAGCCCGCCGGCATCACCGACACGTTGCTCACGCGCCCGTCGCCGTCGTAGCGAAACTGCACCCGCAGCTGCGCCGGACGCGAGGGCGCGTCGCGCAGGCACGCCAGCACCTCCGCGCGCCGCGCGCTCATCGCCTCGTCGATCGCGCCGGCCGCGAGCCGCCCGGTGGGCGCGCCGAAGCTCATGTCGGGCGACGCCCCGGGCGCCGCGGCGCCGTCGCCCTCCGGGGCGGGCGTCGCGGGGGCCTCCGGGGGGGCGCCGTC
>JAQBQI010000287.1 GCA_028287085.1 Myxococcaceae bacterium | reverse complement strand
CGGCGCCGGGCGAGGCCGGCGCGTGAGCGGCCACGGGCGGGTGCTGGTGGTCGACCCCGAGCCGATGGTGCAGGAGCTCGTGCGCCGCCGCCTGGGCGAGGCGGGCTTCGTCACGACCGCCGCGGCGAGCGGGCGCGAGGCGCTGGCCGAGGCCGAGCGGGGCGAGGTCGACGTGATCCTGCTGAGCGCGGCGCTCCCCGACGGCGACGGGCTCGACGTGCTGTCGCGCCTGCGGGCGATGCCCTCGCTGGCGGGCGTCTCCATCGCGCTGATGGCGACGCAGCGCGACGCCGAGAGCCTCGGGCGCGGCCTGGCCATGGGCGCCGACGACTACCTCCGCAAGCCCATCGACCGGGTCGAGCTCGTCGCGCGGGTGCAGGCGCTCCTGCGGCTGCGCCGTCACCTCACCGAGCTGCGGCGCAAGAGCGAGCGGCTGGAGGAGCTCAACGCGGCGCTCGAGCGGCTGGCGACGCGCGACGCGCTGACCGGCGTCGCCAACCGCGGCAGCCTGGAGGCGCGGCTCACCGAGGAGGTCGACCGCTGGTGGCGCTACCGGCAGCCGCTCTCGGTGGTGCTGCTCGACGTCGACCACTTCAAGCGGGTCAACGACACCCACGGGCACGGCGCGGGCGACGCGGTGCTGCGCGGCGTCGCGGAGACCCTCGTGGCCGCGGTGCGCAAGGTGGACTTCGCGGCCCGCTACGGCGGCGAGGAGTTCGTGGTCGTCGCGCCCTCGACCGACGCGGCGGGCGCGCTGATCCTGGCCGAGCGGGTGCGCGCCGCGGTCGCCGCGACCCCCGTCGAGACGGTCGGACCCGACGGCGCACCCGTCACGGTGCGCGTCACGGTGAGCCTCGGCGTGGTCACGCTGCCGGGCGTCGCCGGGGCCGCCGCGCTGCGCCCGGCCGAGCTCCTGGCGCGGGCCGACAAGGCGCTCTACCGCGCGAAGCAGGGCGGGCGAAACCGCGCCGAAGTGGCTGAGTAGTCCGGCGCGCAGCTCGTCGGGCGCGAGCACCGCGTGGCTCGGGATCACCGCGCCGGTCGTTGGAGTCGCGCCTCGCGTCGAGGGGATACGAAGTCGCGGGCGCAACGCGCTCTCATCCGACAAGACAGGATTGTCGGTTGACGACGCGTCCCCCCGGGGAGGCGCCGGAAGAGGGATATTCGCGCGAGTGTCCGCAGACGCTACAGACGCCCGGGGATGCTCCATTGTGCCCCAGTGCGGGGCGCGCGCCCGTGTCGCGATATCTGGGTCTGCGACCTCATCCCACATCCTCCCCTGAAACTCGCCGCGGCCGTCGATTGGGCCAACGCGTCGGGCTTCCGATCGCAATATCGAGTTCGATATCGGCTAGAGTTTATTGGAGGCAGACATTTATGACCGCCACGCCAAAGCGCATCCTCCTGGTGGACGACCATCCCCGCAATCTGCTGGCGCTCTCGGCGCTCCTCGAACCGCTCGGCCACGAGCTCATCCGCGCCACCGACGGTCACGCCGCGCTCGCCTCGTTCGAAGCGAGGCGGCCCGACCTCGTGCTGCTCGACCTCGTGATGCCGGGATTCAGCGGTCTGGAGGTCCTCGCGCGCATCCGGTCGTCGCCCGGCGGAGCGGACGTCCCGGTGGTGCTGGTGACGGCCCACTCCGACCGCGAGCGCCGCCTGGAGGGCCTCGAGGCCGGGGCCGACGACTTCCTGGAGAAGCCCATCGACGAGGCGATCCTCCTCGCGCGGGTGCGCACCCTGCTCGCGCTCAAGTCGTCCCGCGACGAGCTCGAGCTCCGGCTGACGGCCCTGCGGCAGTCGCAGCGCGAGCAGCGCGAGCTCACCGAGTTCATCGTCCACGACCTGCGCAACCCGCTCTCCGTCGTCTGCTCGGGCATCGAGTGGACCTCGCTGAACCTCCTGCCCGCGCAGGCCGACCTCATCGACACCCTCGACGACGTCCGCAACGCCGCCTCCCGCCTGCGCGTGATGATCAACGACCTGCTGACCATCTCGCGGCTCGAGACGGCGAGCTTTCCGCTGCGCATCGAGAAGGTGCCGGTGGCCGAGCTGCTGCGCGCCGTCGCGCGCGCCTACGCCGCGCCCGCCGCCGAGCGGGGCGTGACCCTGGTGGGCGCCGACGACCTGCCCGTCGAGGTCGAGGCCGACCGGGCGCTGCTCCGCCGGGTCGTCGAGAACCTCATGGACAACGCGCTGCGGTACACCCCGAAGCACGGGCGCATCGCCCTCGGGCTCCGGCTGATCGGGGGGGCCGAGATCTCGGTCTCCAACGACGGCGTCCCGATCCCCACGAGCGAGCTCGAGAGCATCTTCGAGAAGTTCCGGCGCGGGCACGCCGAGCGCGCGGGGATGGGCAACGCCGGCCTCGGGCTGTACTTCTGCCGGCGGGCCCTGGAGGCGCACGGCGGGGCCATCCGCGTCGCGCGGTCCCGCGACTGGCCGACCACCTTCGCGATCAACCTGCCCGTCAGCGGAGCGGCCGGCACTCGAGTCCGGGCGCCCACCGTGCCGACGGGCTGAAGCCCGCGGCAACGCTGGAGACCCCGACGACCCGCTGAAAGCCCGCGTCTCGCGGGCTTTCGAGGGAGGGCAACATCCGCCAGCGGTGCCGCGGGCTTCAGCCCGTCGGCACAGCGGGCGGCACGTCGGCGCCCATCGGCCTACACGGCCTCCCTGGCGCGACTTCCTTGAATCACCGGCCCGCATGCGACGGCACCATGGTCGCAGCGCCATGACCTGACGCCGGCGCGGCCGCTCCAACGGGCGGCGCGCGGCGCGGCGATGGGCGCCGACGACCCGCGAAACGCCGATGGATCGACGCGTTCGCGGCCCGGCTCGACGCCGACCACTGCGTTGAAGACCGCTATCGGCCGACCCCTTCCGGCGCACGAGGGGAGCCCCGGCGGATTCGGGTCCTTCGCGGTGGGACGGGCTGGAATTCCTCCGTGGAGTGGTTGGCATCGATCTTCCAAAGGGACTCTCCAGAACCGCTCCGCTCCCGGTGGGAGGTGGAGCGACCGCTCTCGCGGCGCTGCGCCGCGCCGTGAGCGACGTCCCGTGCACCCCGGAGCCACGCCATGACCTTCACCGACTCGTCGATCTCGTCGTCCGCCTGCTCCGACGACTCCGCGCCCGCGCGGTCGATCGCGCCCGCGCCGGCCGCCCAGCTCACCGACGCCGTGGCGCGGAAGTACGCCGTCCGGGTCATGGCGCACGCGCGGCGCTACGCGCGCCGCCTGCCGCCGCACATCACGATGGGCGACATGATCAGCGCCGGGATGCTCGGCCTCGTCGAGGGCTACCAGCGCTACGACGCCAGCCGCGCGGAGACCCTCGACGCCTTCCTCGACCACCGCATCCGCGGCGCGATGCTCGACGAGCTGCGCCGGCACGACCCGCTCACCCGCGCGCAGCGCGCCTTCGTGCGCAGCGCCGCCCGCGCGACCCGCGACGCCGAGCGCGACGGCGGCGCCACCGAGGAGGGGCTCGCGACGACCCTGGGGATGAGCGTCGGCGACCTGCGCGAGCGCGCCGCGCAGGCCGCGACCGCGCGGGCGATGCAGGCCACCGGCGAGGGCCCCGAGGCCGACGCGGTGCCCGACC
>JAQBQI010000285.1 GCA_028287085.1 Myxococcaceae bacterium | reverse complement strand
CGCCATCAAGGGCTCCGGCGAGAACGGCCGCGTGACCCGCGACGACGCGCTCGCCGCCGCTGCTGCCGGCAAGGCCCCCGCCGCTCCCGCCTCGCGCCCGGCCACCCCGCCGCCCCCTCCCTCCGCGACGGTCGAGGCGCCGAAGCAGGCTGCGGCGGTCAACGTTCCGCCCGCGCCGCGCGGCGGCTACAGCGTGAAGGCCTACGTGCAGGCGCCGGGCGACGAGGTCGTCCCCTTCAACCGCCGCCGGCGAATCATCGCCGACCACATGGTCTATTCGAAGCACGTCTCGCCGCACGTCTACACCTTCGCCGAGATCGACATGCACAAGGTCTCGCGCCTGCGTGAGGCGCGGAAGGACGCGCTCAAGGCCGAGGGCGTGTCGCTGACCTTCCTGTCGTTCATCGCCGCCGCGACGGCGCGGGCGCTGCGCGAGAACCCGGTGCTCAACGCCCGCGTGCTCGAAGACGCCTACGTGAAGCTCAAGCAGATCAACCTCGGGGTCGCGGTCGAGACGACCGGCGGCTTGCTCGTGCCCGTGGTGCGCAACGCCGACGAGCTCACCGTGAAGGGCCTCGCCAAGGGCATCGACTCGGTCGCCAAGAAGGCGCGCGACGGCAGCATCGGCGCCGACGACCTCGCGGGCTCGACCTTCACCATCTCCAACCCCGGCACCAAGGGAAACTTCGTCGGCGCCGCGGTCATCTCGCAGCCCAACGTCGCGATCCTGCGCACGGGCGAGATCGTGAAGCGCCCCGTCGTGGTCGAGGTCGACGGCGTCGACACCATCGCCATCCACCCGGTGATGTTCGTCGCGCTCTCGTACGACCACCGCATCGTCGACGGCGTCGCCGCGAACAACTTCCTCTACCGCGTCACCGAGATCCTCGAGGCCGGCCAGTTCGAGGTCTGAGCGGCGAGGGCCCTCACCCTCCCATCCTCCCTCTCCCGTACCGGGAGAGAGAGGAGAAGAGGCTTCGCGTCCGCTGATCGGTGGGCTCGAACGGGGGCTCAGCCGCCGTCGGCGGCCGCGTCGGTCATACCTGCATCGGTATTCGCGGCGTCGGTGGCGGGGGCGTCGGTCGGGGAGACGTCGCTCGCGGGGGCGTCGGCGCTCGCGTCGGTGGCGCCCGCGTCGCTCGGCATCGGGCGCACGCAGCGGCCGCTCGTCGGCACGCCCGCGTCGTCGGAGCGCGTAGTGAGGCAGGTCGCTTCGCTCGGGCAGGTCTGCGTCATGAAGTGGCAGTTGAGCGGGGCGCAGTAGCCGTTGGTGTACGTTCCGGCGTCGGCGCCGCGCGAGGGCTTCAGGCAGATGTACCCGCCGCGGCAGTCGGACGTGCTCGCGCACGAGCTGCGGCAGAGGGCGGTCTCGCCCGCGACCTGGCCCGCCTCGCGGACGCACACGCTGTTGTCGGGGCAGTCGCCGCGGGGGTAGGTCGAGCCCGCGTACGCGGAGGCCGCGGGCACGGTGCAGCGCGAGTAGCACTGCCCGCCGAGGTACCCGCTCGCCTCGCCGCTGGTCGTGTTGAACTCCTCGAAGCAGCGCCCGCTGCGGCAGTCGAAGTTCTGCCCGCAGGTCGCGCCGTTGTCGGCGCGCGCCGGGTCGAGCGTCCCGCAGAAGCGCGAGTAGCGGTTGCAGGCCGCGCCCGGGCACTGCGCGTCGTCGGTGCAGAAGGGGAAGCACGCGTGCTCGGCGGCGTCGCCCTCGCCGCGCCCCACGAAGCAGTTGTAGCCCGCGCGACAGTCGGTCACCGCCTCGCAGCGCTTGAAGCACACGCGCGCGCTGCCGAAGTCGAGGCAGATGTTGCCGTCGCCGCACTGCGCGTCGCTGGTGCAGGCGCGGGTGCACTGGCCCTGCGGGTAGCCGTCGCTCACGGCGAGGCACCGCGCCGAGGGGATGCCCCGACAGCTCGTGACGCTGGTGCACGGCGAGAACATCGGCGTGGCGCCCGTGTCGGCGGGAATGTCGCGCGGGACGTCGCGCGGCGCGTCGATCGCGACGGGCATGTCGGTCACGCCGGGGACGTCGACGGGGGAGCCGGAGTCGGGCGAAGGGGCGGCGGCGTCGCTGCAGCCGAAAACAAGCAGCGTCAGCGCCGCGGAGGTCCAGTGGAGTCGCATGGCGCGGACACTACCCCACGCGTGCGGCCGCCCGTTAGCGACCGGCCGCGCGGTGCGTAGGACGGTCAGGGTGACGCGCCGGCGAGCTCGTAGTCGGCGCTGAACTCGTCGCGCACCCGGTCGGTGGCGGGGTCGACCATCCAGCGGGGCGCGTGCTTCGCGGGCACACGAAGGCGGCCGAGCTCGGCGGAGCCCGTGCGCAGGAGCGCGTCCCAGAGCGGCGAGGTGACGCCGTGGTGGAGGCGCGGCGCGCGGAAGTGGTGGCGCAGGTGGTTGCGCCGCACCCAGCGGGAGTACGGCCCCGTCGGCGGGCGCGTGTGGATGAAGCGGTGGACGAACTCGTAGCCCGCGTAGGCCGACCCGAGGCCGAGCGCGAAGGACCACCCCCGCCGCGGGCCCGCGAGCAGCGAGCCGGCGAGGCCGAGCGCGGCGCCGACGACCAGCGCCCCGGCGGCCTTGCGCCCGGTGGCGACGAAGTACGTCGGGTCGGCGTGGTGGGCGAGGTGCTCGGCGTTGAACTCCGCCAGCAGCCCCGAGGCGGTGAGGCGCTGGTACCACCGCGCCGCCGGGCGGCGCCGCGGGCCGTGGCCGATGTAGCGGTGGAGGGCGTACTCCGCGGCGCTCCAGGCGAGCGCGCCGGCGGCGAGGGCGGTGGGCGAGGGGAGGCGGCGCATGGCCGCGGGTTATACCGCGGGCGCGGGCGAGCTTTACCGGGTCGGGTAAGCGCTCAGCGCGAGTCGATGACGCGGAGCGAGGGGAGCTCGACGGCGGACAGCACGCCCGCGCGGCCGCAGCCGGTGTCGAGGCCGACGAGCTCGCCGCGGAGCCACACGCGGTCGGGCTCCTTCGGGCACGCTTCGGGGTAGCGCCGGTGCTCCTGCGGGAGGTCGCGCGTGTGCGTGTGCCCGAAGACCACGCGCTTGCCCGTGTAGCCGTTGTAGAAGCCCTTCTCGCGCATCCACATCAGGGGCTTCTGGCGGCCGTCCTTGGGGTGCTTCCACTCGGCGTCGCGGCCGTCGAGGCCGGCGTGCACGAAGAGCGCGTGCTCGTCTTCGTACCAGAGCGGCAGCGACTCGAACCAGTCGATGACGTCCTTCGGGAACCACGACGCCACCTGGAGGTACTGCACGAACTCCTCGGCCCGCAGCGGCTGGCCCTCCTCGAGCGGGGGCGCCCCGGTGAAGGAGCGGAAGGAGTCCATGCACCCGTTGCTGCGCGGCAGCAGGAAGCCCGCGTTGGGCTCCTTGAAGCACTCGATCCAGATGTCTTCGTGGTTGCCGCGGAGCGCGACGGCCTTGCACGGCGGGTCGTCGACGAAGGTGCGCACCCGCTCGACGGTCTCCTTCGACTGCGTGCCGCGGTCGAGGTAGTCGCCGAGGAACACGATGGTGTCGTCCTTCTCGGGGGCGATGCGCTCGAGCAGCAGGTTGAGCGCGTCGAGGTTGCCGTGGATGTCGCCGATCGCGAAGGTGCGCGCGCCCATTGGAGGGTCCTAACCTAGCGCAGCGGCCCCCGCACGGAAAGCGTGCGGGCTCACATCCGCCGCGCGGGGCCTTCGGGGGCGAGGCCCACGATGCACTCGCCGTTGACCACCGTGGCCGCCTCGTACTTGCTCGGGCACTTGGCCACGATCTCGTCGCTGCGGAACACCCCGTCCTGGCCCAGCACCCCGCGCACCGTGACGCCCGCGCAGTCGCGGAAGGTGTCGGGCACGATGCCGCTGTACGTGACCGGCAGCTCGGCGTGGTTGCGCGTGACCCGGAAGCGGAAGTCGCGCGTGCCCGGGCGATGCTCGATCGAGGCCGGGACCACCAGGCCCTCGACGCGCAGGGTGCGACCGATCCACCGCGCACGCTCGGCGGGGCGGACGACCTCGTCGACGTACTTCGAGTAGACCATCGCCGAGCCGCGGAAGGTCGACGCGATGCCCGCGATGAGCAGCCCGAGCACGCCGAGCACGGCGTACTTCGCGTAGCCCCCGCGGCGGCGCCCGCGGGGCGGGGCGACGGGGGCGGCGACGGGGGCGGGCGGGGGCATCGGCGGGTCGTCGGACGCGGGCATACGGCAGGTGCGCGGACCGTAGTGCACGCGCCCGTCAGAGTCCATGCACGCGGCCTTTGCGGAGGGCGCCCGAGGCGGGGCACCATCGCGCGCCATGCGCCGACTGATCGCCTTCGCCCCGCTGCTGCTCGCCTGCAACTCGTCGTCGTCGGCCGTCGACGCGGGGGGCGCGCGCGACGTCCCCGACGCCGCGGTCGACGCCGCCGCGGACGTCGGCGACGACCTCGCGGGCAAGCCCGACGTCGGCGCGCTGCCCGACTACGTCGACCCCTACGCGTGCCCGATGGGCGCTGGTCCGCGGCCGCTCGACGAGCCGCTCGACGCCTCCGAGGCGCGCGCGGGCGTGGTCACCAGCGAGGGCGAGCTCATCGGCGGCGAGGCCGCGGCGGGGCGCGTGGGCCACCTGCGCATCTACAACAACCGCGTGCGCGTCATCGTGCAGGGGAGGGTCACCGCGGGCACGATGAACCGGGCGAGCGGCTACGACCTCTACGGCGGCAACATCATCGACATGGACGTGACGCGCGCCCGCGGCGCGCCGGGAGGCGACGTGTTCCGGGAGATGTTCCCGGCCTTCGGCTATCGCATCAGCAACGCGGCCGAGGTGACCGTCGCCTGCGACGGCTCCAACGGCCGCCCCGCGGCCATCCGGGTGGTCGGGCGCGACGTGCCCACGCGCCTCATCGGCCTGCTCGACAACCTCGCGCGCGACCGCGACGTGCGCCTCGTGACGCACTACATCCTGCGCCCCGACAGCTCGGTGCTCGAGGTGCGCACCGAGGCCCAGTCGAACAGCAACAACGCCATCCCGACCTCGGTCGCGGGCGAGTTCTTCGGCGCGGGCGGGGCGCTCACGCTCTTCACCGACGCCACCGGCTTCGGCGACGCCACGCGCGCCACCGCGCCGCCCCACTACCTCGTCGCCGCCAGCGACCCCGGCGAGAACCACCGCCGCGTCTCCTACGCCATCTCCCCCGCGGCGGGCACCATGAGCGTACCCGCCGTCGACGCCTCGGGCACCGTCGCGCTCTACCCCTCGGTCTCCGCGCGCCGCGGCGAGGCCGCCTCGTTCACCCGCTACGTCTCCGTCGGCAACGGCGACGTGAGCTCCGCCGTCGAGCCGCTGATGGTCGCCCGCCGCGACCCGCACGGCGTCGTCACCGGCGTGAGCTCGCCCGCGGCCCTCGTGTACGCTTACAGCGCCCCGTATGCCGTCGGGGCGCCGGTGCGCTCGATGGCGCGCGCCGCCGCCGACGGGGCCTACCGCCTCGCGCTGCCGCCGGGGGCCTACGCGCTGGTGGCCGTCGACCAGGGGCGCAACCGCGGCGCGCCGGTGATGGTCGCCGTGGCCGACGGCGCCACCGCCACCGCGGCGCCGACGGTGGGCGAGACCGCGACGCTGGTGCTCGACCTCCACGCCGTCGAGCGCGACGGCTCGACCACGCGCGCGCCGATGAAGGTGAGCCTGCGCGGCCTCGCGGCCGAGGCGCCCGACCCGAACATGGGCGAGCTCGAGGGCGAGCGCGAGGAGTACGGGCTGCACCGGGCGATCTACTCGCTGGGCGGCACCGAGCGCGTGGCCGTGAAGCCCGGGCGCTACCGGGCGATCGTGTCGCGCGGCGAGGAGTACGACTCGGTCGAGAGCGACGTGACGCTGACCGCGGGGGCGGACGCGACGCTCGCCGCGACGCTGCGCCGGGCGCTCGACACGCCGGGCCAGGTGGCGGGCGACTTCCACCAGCACACGGTGGGCAGCATCGACTCGGGGCGCAGCCTCTGCAACCGCGTGCTCGAGGACGTCGCCGAGGGCCTCGAGTACGCCGCCACCACCGACCACGACAACGTCACCGACTTCGGCCCGTGCACGCGCGAGCTCGACCTCACGCGGTGGTTCGGGTCGATGATGGGCAACGAGATCTCGGTCGTCGGCACCGGGCACTTCAACGCGTACCCGCTGACCATCAACCCGGCCGACCCGACCGCCCTCATCGGCGCGCAGTACTGGGCCGACCAGACCGCGCAGCAGCTCTTCACGCGCATCCGCGGTGAGGCCGGCAACCCCGTGCTGCACCTCTCGCACCCGCGCTCGAACAACCTCAAGGGCTACTTCACCACCATCAACCTCAACCCCTTCACCCTCGCGGGGCGCACCACCACCGGGACGCCCATCCCGCTCGCGACGGGCTGGGAGGCGATCGAGGTCAATACCGAGGTCGGTAACCCGCAGGACTACCTCGCCGTCAACGACGCCGCGCTGCGCACCCTCGCCACGACCAACGCCGCGGCCGTGCCGACGATGCAGGACTGGTTCGCGTTTCTCCGGCGCGGCGAGCACCCCTGCGCGCTGGGCAACAGCGACACGCACGCCCGCAACGGCGGCTCGGGCTGGCCGCACAACCTCCTGCGCGTCGACGAGGACGCGCCCGAGCGCGTGACCCAGGCGATGATCACCGAGGCGATCCGCGCGCAGCGGGTGGTCGTGGCCTCGGGCATCGTGCTCGGGGTGCGCGTCAACGGCGAGGCCCGCATGGGCTGGCGCGAGGTGGTGCGCCCCGGCACCGACGGCACCGTGCCGCTGGAGATCACGGTGCAGGCGCCGGCGTGGGTGACCGCGCGCGACCTCACGGTCTTCGAGAACGGCCGCCCCCTCGCGCTCGCCCGCGTCGCGGGCCAGGACGCCTTCACCGCGACGGTCGCGACGGCCCCGACCGAGGCCTTCGTGCAGACCCTCGACGACTCGTCGCCGGGCCGCGGCGGCGCGGTGCGCTGGCGCGCGACGGTGCGGGCGCGGCCCACCCGGGACAGCTTCTACGTCGTGCTCGCCCGCGGCGCGTCGCTCTCGCCCATCGGCAGCGGCAGCGCCATCGGGTACACCAACCCCGTCTACGTCGACCTCGACGGCAACGGGTGGACGCCGCCGCCCGCCACGCCGTAGCCGCGCTACGCGTGCGCCGCGGCCAGCAGGCGGTGGAAGTGGTGCACGCCCGTCTCCTTCGTCGGCGAGTAGCGCCCGCGCTTCGCCAGCAGCGCGCGCATCCCCTGCTGCGAGGCCACCACCACGGCCTCGTCCTCCAGCTCCACCCGGTCGAGCCCGGCGCCGGCGCCCCCGGCGCGTAGCGCGGGGTCCCAGGTGAAGGCGCGGAAGAGCACGCGGGTGCGGGCCGGGCCGACGGGCTGCACCGCGTTGAGCGAGAGGCCCCAGGGGTAGAAGTTCAGCATCAGGTTGGGGAAGACCCAGGCGTAGAAGGCCGCCACGCGGGCGCCCCCGTCGGGGTGGCCGGGCGGGAGCGCGAAGGCGACGTCGTCGGCGTCGCGGGCGAAGGCGAGCTGGAGGGTTCCCCAGGGGGCGAGCTCGGTGCGGTAGTCGTCGTAGCCGATGGCGTCGTTGAGCGCCGGGTGCACGAAGGGGATGTGCAGGCCTTCGAGGTAGTTGTCGCAGTAGAGCATCCAGCTGGCGTCGAAGGCGTAGTCGCGGTCGGTCGACGGGTCGCGCACGAGGCGGTCGAGGCCGAGCGATCCGACGCGCGCGTCGATCTGGGCGAGCACCGCGCGGAGCGGCGCGGCGGGGCGCAGCGAGACGAAATCGAGCGGGCCCCAGCGCTCGAGCGGCACCGCGGCGAGGTCGTCGTCGGCGCTCGGGAAGTCGGCCGCGCCGGCGAACTCGGGCATCGAGAGGAAGCGCCCGTCGTGGCCGAAGCGGCGCCCGTGGTAGCGGCACCGCAGCGAGGCGGCGTTGGCGGGGCAGGCGACCACCGGGTGCCCGCGGTGGGTGCACACGTTGGACAGGGCGCGCACGACGCCGGACGCGCGGGTCGCGACGAGCGGCTCGTCGAGGCAGCCGGGGAGCAGCGTGAAGGGCGCGGCGTCGCCGTCGCGCGGGACCGTCGCGGCCTCGGGGCACCACTGCCAGCTGCGGGCGAAGACGCGCTCGCGCTGGCGGGCGAAGACCTCGGGGTCGCCGTAGACGGAGGGCGGGAGGGCGCGCGCGAGGCGGATGTCGGGGTCGATGTCGAAGGTCTGCATCGGTGGGCGCGCCGGAGGATGCGGGGGCGGTCGCGCGGCCGCGACGGCGGCGCGCAGGCGGGCGGCGGCGTCACTGCGGCGTTCGCCCGCCGGCACCCGGCGGTGTAGCGTCGTCGCAGCATGAAGCCCCCGCCGCCGCTCCCCCGCCAGCTCAAGCCCGCGCGCGCCACGACCACGCTGCCCACGGCGGCCGCCCTGCTGGGCACCGCCCTGGCGCTCCAGGGTTGCCTCACCGAGGCGCACGCCGACCCGGTTCCGCCGACGGCCGACGCGGGCGTGCGGCCGCCGACGCCACCGCACCCGCAGCCCGTGCCGCCGCCGCAGATGCCCGTGCCCGGCGGCATCGGGCGGGTGCACCCGCAGAACCCGAAGCGCTGAACGCTCCCTCACTCCGCGATGGCGTACTCGAAGCCGTAGCGGTGCTTGCCCTCCACGACCTCGATCTCCATCCGACCCGACAGGCCCGCGAGGGCGCCGGTGCCGGAGTCGGGCACGACCGTCACCGAGAGTGACGGCGCGCCGCGGGTCATCACCCCGGAGTGCTGCAACACGAAGGTGCCCTGCCGGCCGTCGAGCGAGCCCGTGACGCGCTCGATCGCGACGTAGCCCGCCGAGCCCTCGACCGGGGTGCGCGCGCCGATCATCTGCACCACGCTGGTCGCCTCGAGCGGACCGGAGAAGCGCTTCTCGAAGCGGATGCGGCCCAGCGACACGCCGTCGACCACGTCGTAGGGGGCGTCGGGGTGCATGGTGATCTCGAAGGTTCCGTTGGCGTTCATGGCGGGAACACCTATCGCCCCTGGCGGCGCCGCGTCTCGCAAGAACGCGACGGCGCCCCCCGGCCATCGGGGCGCGAACGTTGACCTGCGCTGCGGGTGTGTTCCTGTCGGGCGCATGAGCGCTCGCGTCGGGTCGGTGTTCTCGGTCGCGCTCGCCGCGGTCGCCCTGGGCTGCGCGCCCGCAGACGACGTCACGCAGGTCGACGCCGGTCGCCTCGACGCGCGCGTCACCAACGACCTCGCCGGCGACCGCGCGGGCGCCGTC
>JAQBQI010000275.1 GCA_028287085.1 Myxococcaceae bacterium | reverse complement strand
CCCGACGCGGTGGGCGGCGCCCACGGGGGCTGCGAGGGCGGCCCGTAGCCCGGCTGCGCCTGCGTCAGCGGCGGTCCCATCGGCGGGGCGCCGTAGCCCGACGGCGTCGCCATCGGCATCGGCGGGGCCGCGGTCATGCCGACGGTGCCGTAGCCCGACGGGGTCGCGACCGGCGCGGCCGTCGGGAGCGGACCCGGGTAGGTCTGCGCCGCCACGGGGACGCCCGCGGCGCTGGAGAGCACCGGGATGATCGCCGCGAGGGCCTCGTTGGCGTCGTGGAAGCGCCGCGCCGGGTCGCGCACCACGCAGCGCGCGAACCAGGCGTCGAAGCCCGGCGGGACGAGCCCCGCGCGGCCGTAGAGGTGGGCGCGCACGGAGGCCGGGTCGATGGGGTCGACGAAGATCTCCTTGAGCAGCATCGCGAGCGCGAAGTCGCCGTGCGCGATGCGCCAGTAGTACGCGCCGGTGAGGGCGTAGAAGGCGATGAGCCCGAGCGCCCAGACGTCCGTCGCGGGGCGGATGGCGCCCTGCTCGGCCTGCTCGGGCGCCATCCAGAGCGGCGAGCCGAGGGTGGAGGTGGCCATCGCCGCCGTGCGCGACTCGCCGATGACCTTGGCGATGCCGAAGTCGAGGATCTTCACGGTGTACGGCGCGCCGTCGCGGCGGGCGTGCGCGAGGAAGATGTTCTCGGGCTTGAGGTCGCGGTGCACGAGCCCGCCGCGGTGCGCCGCGCCGAGCCCGTGGCAGAGCTGGCGGTACACCTCGAGCAGCTCGGCGGGCGCGAGGGCCCGCTGCTCCAGCACCCGCGCGAGCTCTTCGCCCTCGAGGAGCTCCATGGCCATCCACGGGGTCTCGGTCTCCTCGTCGATGCCCGCGGCGACGACCTCGACCAGGTGGTCGCTGCGGATGCGCGCGCCCACCGTCGCCTCCTGGGTGAAGCGCTCGCGGTTCTTCGGGTCGCGCACGAGGTCGGGCAGCATGATCTTGAGCGCGCGCTGCCGGTGCGTGCTGATCTGCTCGACGACGTAGACGGCGCCCATGCCCCCGGCGCTCAGGTGCCGCACGACGCGGTAGTCCCGCGCGAAGATCATCCCGGGAACGAGCTGCGGCAACGCCATGGAGCCGCGGACGATAGCGCCCGGCCGGCCCCGGCGGCTACGGGGCCGGGCGCGCGGCGGAGGGGTCGGGCGCCGGCGCCGGCAGCCGCAGCACGAACTGCGCGCCGCGGCCGTCGCCCTCGCTCGCGGCCTCGATGGTGCCGCCGTGGAGCTCGACGAGGTGCTTCACGATCGAGAGCCCGAGGCCGAGACCGCCCTGGGCGCGCGTGCTCGACCCGTCGGCCTGCCGGAAGCGCTCGAACATGTGCGGTAGGAACTCCGGCGCCACGCCGCGCCCGGTGTCGCTGAAGGTGAGCTCGACCTGCCCGTCGACCCGGCGCGAGCTCACCCGCACCCTGCCCCCGCGCGGCGTGAACTTCACCGCGTTGCCGAGGAGGTTCCAGGCGACCTGCTGGAGGCGGGCGGCGTCGCCGAGCACGGCGCCGACGTCGCCGCGGAGGTCGAGCTCGAGCGCCACCCCCTTCGCGTCGGCCGCGACCCGCACCGACTCGGCGGCCTGCTCGACGAACTGCGCGGGCTCCACCTCCGCCATCTCCAGCCGCAGGTGGCCCGACACGATGCGGCTCACGTCGAGCAGGTCCTCGACGAGCTGCGCCTGCGCCCGGGCGTTGCGCTCGATGGCCTCCAGCGCCTGCCCCTGCTTCGCCTCGGAGAGCGCGCCGCCGCGCAGCATCTGCGACCAGCCCAGCATCGCCGTCAGCGGCGTGCGCAGCTCGTGCGACACCGTCGCGAGAAACTCGTCCTTCAGCCGGCTCGCCTGCTCGGCGTCGAGCAGCAACTGCTCGCGCTGCTCCAACAGGTCGCGCAGCTCGTACTGCCGGCCGCGCGCGTTGAGCGCCGCCCGCATCGCGCTCGTCAGCGTGCGCGCCCGCGTGGGCCTCTCGACGAGCGTCACGTTGCCCCGCGACACGATCGCCTCCAGCCGCCCGCTGCTGGCGTAGCTCACCGCGCCGGGGCAGGTGCAAACCACCAGCGGGAGGTCGCTCCACGCCGGCTGCGCCTCGAGCGCGGCGAGCAGCGTGCGGATGCCGCCGCGCGTGAGGGCCTCCTCGGTCAGCACCGCCGCGCCGGCGCCGCGGCCGATCTCCGCGCAGAGCTCGCCCACGTCGGCGCAGGCCCGCGCCGCCAGCCCCGCGTCGTCGAGCACGCGCTTCATCAGCGACGCGTCGCGCCCCACCGGGGCCAGCACGAGCACGCGCGTCGCGCTCCGCTCAGGCGTGGCGCTCGGCATCGCCCGTCCGGATGAGTGGGTCGCTCTCGCCCGTGTACGTCGGCACGCCCGTGAGCACGCCGTGGAAGTGGTCCATGGGCGCGCCGACGTCGAAGCCCGTCGGGCCGAGGGTGAACTCGCGGATCGTGCGCTCGTGCCGCCCGCTGCGCTTCTTCATCACCGCCAGCGCGTTGCGCACCCTCCCCCCCGCCTCGAAGTAGCGCAGCAGGATCACCGCGTCGGCCACGTAGCTGGCATCGACGGGCGTGCTCATGCCCGACCCGAGGAGACCGTGCTGCGTGGCGATGAGCACCGTCACCACGCCGCGCTGGCTCAGGTAGGTCAGCAACTCGTGCAGCTGGATGACCAGGAACTCCTCCGAGGGCATCGACTGGAGGTACCCGTTGAGGCTGTCGATCACGACGATGCGCGCGCCGTGCTGTTCGACCGCCTCGCGCACCCGGTGGACGAACTCCCCCGGGCTCAGCTCGGCCGGGTCGACCTGCTGCAGCTGCACCGTGCCGTTGTCGACGTGGGTCGCGAGGTCGAGGCCGAGGGCCTGCGCGCGGTAGAGCAGCGTGCCGAGGTTCTCGTCGAAGGTGAACAGCGCCCCGCGCTCGCCCCGCGCCGCCGCGGCCGCGACGTACTGCGTGGCCAGCGCCGACTTCCCCGCCCCGGTGGGCCCCAGGATCAGCGTGCTGGTGCCGCGGTCGAGCCCGCCGCCGAGGAGCGTGTCGATGGCCGCGATGCCGCTCGAGATGGGCTCGGCCGAGAAGGCCCGGCGGTGCTCCGCCGCGACCAGCCGCGGGAAGACCCGCAGCCCGCCCGGGCTCACCACGAAGTCGTGGTAGCCGCCGCGAAAGCCCGAGCCCCGCAGCTTGCCCACGCGCACCCGCCGCCGGTCGGTACCGTAGTTGGGCGCGGCCTGCTCGAGCGAGATCACCCCGTGGGCGAGGCTCTGGAGCTGCCCGTCGGCGCTCTCGCCGGTGAGGTCGTCGAGCATGATGACGGTGCAGGCGCGGCCGGCGAAGTACTGCTTGAGCGCGATCACCTGGCGCCGGTAGTTGAGCGCGTCCTGCGCGAGCATCCGGATGTCGGAGAGGGAGTCGAAGACCACCCGCGCGGGCTTCACCGCGTCGACGTGCGCGAGCAGCGTCTTCATCACCTCGGAGAGCTCGACCTCGGCCGGGTGGAAGACCGTGTACGGCTCGTCCGCGTCGTCGCCGCCCGCGGTGCTCGCGTCGAGCTCGAAGAGGCTGATGCCCGCGAGGTCCCAGCCGTGCGAGGCCGCGGCCGAGCGAAGCTCCGGCTCGGTCTCCGAGAGGGTGATGTACAGCGCCACCTCCCCGAGGCGCGCGCCCTCGATCAAGAACTGCAAGGCCAGCGTGGTCTTGCCCACCCCGGGGCTCCCCTGGACCAGGTACACCCGGTCGCGCGGCAGCCCTCCGCCGAGGATGTCGTCGAGGCCTTCGATGCCAGTCGAGGCGCGTTGCAATGGCGGTCGTATCATCGGCAGCCCTCCGGCGATGGCGACAAATGTTGCTGTTGGAATTCCCCCGAGGCGAAGCTCTATCGGAGCGCGGCGCCGCGCGGGATCTCTCCCCCGCCGCGCCGCCTCCCTGCGCTGTGACCGCCGCCGGTGACGGTCAGCCGGACGGACTACTTGTTGGCCTTCTGGCGGGCCTCGCCCGCGAGCTCACGCGCGCGGCCCTCGACGGCCATCTGCTCGTTGTCGATCACCTGGCCCACGCGGTTCTTGATCGCGCCGGTGACCTCCTCGACCTTGCCCTGCACGCGCGCGGTGGCCTTGGCCTCCTCCTGCTGCGCCTCCCCGGCGAGCTCCTTCGCGCGGCCCTCGGCCTCCATCTGCTCGTTGCCGATGACGGCGCCGATGGCCTTCTTCACCTTGCCGCCCAGCTCCTGCGCCGCGCCCTCGGCGCGCCTGCTCTCCGTGCTCATGACCCATCTCCTTCGTGACTCAACCGTCGGATGTGGCGGCTGACGGGAAGGGGCTTTTTCACGCCGCATGCCAGCGCGTCTGCACACTTCGAAAGCTCGATTTGCCGGTGATTCATGGCGTGCGGCAGATTGGTCCGAGTCATCTCGCCACAAAGCGGGGCGATCCTGGCGGGCGCTCACCCCTCGTCGGGGCCGAGCATCGCCTCGGGGCGAACGTGGCGGTCGAAATCCTCGCCGCTCATCACGCCCAGCGCCACGGCGGCCTCGCGGAGGGTGATGCCCTGCGCGTGGGCGGCCTTGGCGACCCGCGCGGCGGCGTCGTAGCCGACCACCGGGTTGAGCGCCGTCACCAGCATCAGCGACGAGCGCACGTGCCGCGCGATGACCTCGCGGTCGGCCTCGATCCCGTCGACGCAGTGCGCGCGGAAGCTCTCGCAGGCGTCGGCGAGCAGCGCCACCGACTCCAGCACGTTGTGGATGATCACGGGCTTGAAGACGTTGAGCTCGAGGTAGCCGCCGCTGCCGGCGACCGTCACCGCGAGGTCGTTGCCGATCACCTGAGCGCAGACCATCGTGAGGGCCTCGGCCTGGGTGGGGTTCACCTTGCCGGGCATGATCGAGCTGCCGGGCTCGTTGGCCGGGAGCACGAGCTCGCCGAGGCCGGCGCGCGGCCCGCTCGCGAGCAGGCGCACGTCGTTGGCGATCTTCATGGCGGCGACGGCGAGGCCGCGCAGCGCGCCGCTCAGGCCGACGAGGGCGTCGTGCGCGCCGAGCGCCGCGAACTTGTTGGGCGCGGTGCGGAAGGGCAAGCCCGTGAGCGCGGCGATCTGCGCGGCGACGGCGGCGTCGTAGCCGGCGCGGGTGTTGAGGCCGGTGCCGACGGCGCTGCCGCCGAGGGCGAGCTCGTGCACCGGGTCGAGCGCCGCGGCGATGGCGCGCTCGGCGAAGGCGAGCTGGGCGGCGTAGCCGGAGAACTCCTGGCCGAGGGTCAGCGGCGTCGCGTCCATGAGGTGGGTGCGGCCGATCTTGATGACGTCGCGGAAGGCGAGCGCGCGGGCCGCGAAGGCCCCGCGGAGGGCGGCGAGCGCGGGCAGCAGGCGGCGGGTGACCTCGGTCGCCGCGGCGACGTGCATCACCGTCGGGAAGACGTCGTTGGACGACTGCGAGCGGTTGACGTCGTCGTTGGGGTGCACGGGCTGCTTCGAGCCGAGCACGCCGCCCGCGAGCTCGATCGCCCGGTTGGCGATGACCTCGTTGGCGTTCATGTTCGACTGGGTGCCGCTGCCGGTCTGCCAGACCACCAGCGGGAAGTGGTCGTCGAGGCGCCCCGCGATGACCTCGTCGGCGGCGCGCACGATGAGCGCGCAGCGCGCCTCGTCGAGGGCGCCGAGCGCGCGGTTGGTGAGCGCCGCGGCCTTCTTCACGACGCCGAAGGCCCGGATCATCGACGGGGGAAAGCGGTGGCCGCCGATGCGGAAGTTGTCGAGCGAGCGCTGCGTCTGCGCGCCCCAGTAGCGGTCGGCGGGCACCTCGACCTCGCCCATGGTGTCGCTCTCGCGCCGCGTCGCGCTCCCGGGATCGTTGGTGGTGGGCTTCATCGCCCGCACATGGTGCCCCGGAGCGGCGCCCGGCAGCGCTAGAGTCGCGCGCGATGCGACTCTCCCTCCTGCTCCTCGCGACGCTTCCGCTGGCGGCCTGCTCGGAGGCGGCGACGCCGCCGGTCGACTCCGGCGCGGCCAACGACCTCGGCGCCCTCGTCGACCGGCCGCCCGCGACCGACGTGCCCGCGGCCGTCGATGTACCCGCGGCCGTCGATGTACCCGCGGCCGTCGACCGCGGGGCCCCGATGGACGTCGTCGCGCTCAGCTACCGCGAGCTGCCGCCGCTGTCGCCGACGCCGATCCGCCGCTTCGCCGAGGCCCCGGCGCCGATGCTGATGGCGGGCTTCGACTACCGCGCGACGATCGCCACCGAGGCCGGCGCGATGACCATCGACCTCTTCGAGGAGGAGGCGCCCGTCACGGTGAACTCCTTCGTCTGGCTGGCGCGCAACCACTTCTTCGACGGCATCGCCTTCCACCGGGTGATCGAGGGCTTCGTGGCGCAGGGCGGCGACCCCAACACCGTCGACGGCGGGCGCGCCACCTGGGGCCGCGGGGGCCCGGGCTACACCTTCGGCCTCGAGCTCGACGACGCCCTGCGCTTCGACGGGCCGGGCGTGCTCGGCATGGCGCGCTCGGCGAGCCCCAACAGCAACGGCTCGCAGTTCTACCTGACCCTCGCGGCGACCCCGAACCTCGACGACATGTACACGGTCTTCGGCCGCGCGGTGGGCCCCGCCGACCTCGCCGTGCTCGACGCCATCGTGCGCGGCGAGCCCCCGGAGACCCCCACCCGCATCACGTCGGTGACGGTGCTGGTGGGGCAGCGCTAGCCCCGCCCTCGACCTCGGGCTTCTCGCCCTTGACCGCCTCGATCTCGGCGTGCTCGCCGACGTGGGTCTCGGGCGCGATCTCGGGCGCGGCCTCCTGCTGCTTGGCCGTCTCGGGCATGTTGGCGACGTGGGTGTCGACGTCCTTCTTGTCCTCGACGGGCATCAGGATCTTGTTGATCTCGGCGCCGAGCATCAGGGCCATGGCGGAGACCCACATCCAGAGCAGCAGCACGATGACGCTGCCGAGCGCGCCGTAGGTCGCCTCGTAGCTGCCGAAGTGCGAGACGTACTGGCTGAAGCCCCACGAGGCGGCCACCCACAAGAGCACGCCCACGATCGACCCCGGCGTCACCGGCTGGAAGCGCGGCTTCACGTTGGGCAGGAACATGTACAGCAGCGCCCAGGTCACCATGATGATCGCGCCCGCGATCGGCAGGCGCACCCAGAGGAGCAGCTCGCCGAGCGAGCCGCCGATCCAGTGGCTGAGGGCGGGCACCGCGAGGGCGATGAGCGACGCGACGATGGACACCACGCCGACCCCGACGGTGGCCCCGAGGGCGAGCAGGCGGCGCTTCCAGAAGGGGCGCGTCTCGACGACGTCGTAGGCGTGGTCGAGCGCGGGGATGAGCGACGCGACGCCCGCCGAGGCCGACCAGAGCGCGCCGATGAAGCTGAAGGTGAGCAGCCCCGTGGCGGGCTGCGTCTTCAGGGCGGTGAGCCGCTCGGAGACGATGGTCGTGACCTCGCGCGGCATCACCGTCGACACCTGGCGCACCACGTCGTCGATGGTCTCCCAGCTGACGATCTTGCTCAGCACCCCGACCACGAAGAGCAGGAAGGGGAAGAGCGCGAGCATGCAGTAGAAGGTCACCGTGGCCGCCACGTCGTCGACGGCGTCGTGGTCGAGCTCCTTGACGAGCCGCGTGAAGAACTCCTTCCAGGAGAGGTCGCGGCCCGGCACGAGCAGGCGGGTGTGTCCGAGCGGTGGGCGCGTCATGCCCGACCGTGTTGGACCGTCCCCCCGGCGCGGCAAGCCGCGTCGCTCAGGACGCGCGATCGTCCTTCACCTCGTCGAGGGGGTGCGTCTCGTACACCGTGATCGCGACCTCGTCGTCGTCCTCGTCGTCGTCGGGTCCGGCGATGGTGTGCAGCTCCCGCAGCTGGTTCGTCGCCCGGTCGTGGGCGAGCTTCATGACTTCCAGGATGTCCATCGGGGACTCCTTTCTCCGATCCAGATCCATCGATCTCCCCACGAGCGCGGCGTCAGCCCGCCGCGCCCATCGACCGCTCCTCGAGGAAGCGCATCACCGCCCGCTCCGCGCCCGACAGCCCGCCGGGCCCGGGCTCGCCGTCGCCCGCGACCTTCGCGCACAGCGCCGGCGCGAGCTCGCCGGCCAGGTACGACTCCACCACCGCGGGGTGCACGTAGCACCGCCGGCACACCGCGGGCGTGTTGCCGAGGCGCGACGACACCGCGACGATCGCCTCGCCGACGCGGCGCTTCGCCTCGGCCTCGGAGGTGAACCCGTCGGCCGCGCAGAGCTCGCGGGCAGCGAGGACGGTGCCCGCCCAGGTGCGGAAGTCCTTCGCGGTGAAGGCCTCGCCCGCGACCTCGTGCAGCCATTCGTTGACGTCCGACGAGTCGACCGAGCGCACCTCGCCCGCCTCGTCGAGGTAGCTGAAGAGCTCGTAGCCGGGCAGCTCGCGGCAGCGCTTGACGACCCGCGCCAGGCGGCGGTCGCGCACGTCGATGGCGTGCTTCACGCCGCTCTTGCCGCGGAACCCGAAGTGCACCTTGTCGCCCGTCACGCGCACGTGGTGGTTGCGCAGGGTGGTCAGGCCGTACGACTCGTTCTGCCGGGCGTACTCCTCGTTGCCGACCCGGATGAGCGTGAGCTCGAGCAGCCGCACGATGGTGGCGAGCACCTTGTCGCGGTCGAGCCCGGGGCGCGAGAGGGCCGCCTCGGCGCGCGCCCGCACCCGCGGCAGCGCCCGCCCGAAGGCGATCACCCGGTGGAACTTCGTCTCGTCGCGCACCTGCGCCCAGCGCGGGTGGTAGCGGTACTGCTTGCGCCCGCGCGCGTCGCGGCCCGTCGCCTGGAGGTGGCCGTCGGGGTCGGGGCAGATCCACACGTCGGTCCACGCCGGGGGGATGGCGAGCGAGCGGATGCGCGCGAGGTGCGCCCGGTTGCGCAGCCGGCGGCCGGTGTCGTCGTGGTAGTGCACCGACTCGCCGCTGCCCGCGCGCCGCAACCCCCGCCCGGCGTCGCTCACGTAGCGCAGACCCGCGAGCTTCGCGGCGACCAGCGGGTCGGACGCGGCGAGCGGGGCGGCGGGGGCCCGGTCGGAGCGGCGCGCGACCGGGCGGGTCTCGGACGAGTGGCGCATGCGCAGAGAGTGAGCACGCGACGTACCGGCACGTAGCCCGGCGGCCCGCGGCGGCGGCGACGCGGATCGCACGTCGGCGGCGACACAGGTGTGGCGGAAAGGCGATGAGACGACGCGCCCAGCCGCGCGCGGCGGCGGGCAGGGCGATTGCTTGGAGTGGCCCTCGATGAAACGACCCCGCGGCGCACTCCTCGACCTCGACGGAACCCTCCTCGACAGCAACGACGCGCACGCCCTCGCGTGGGTGGCGGCGCTCGCCGAGCGCGACATCCACGTGCGCCGCGACGACGTGCGCCCGCTCATCGGGATGGGCGGCGACAAGCTGCTCCCGGCGATCGCCAACATCGACCCCGAGTCGGCCCTCGGGCGGGCCGTGAGCGAGCGCCGCGGCGAGCTCTTCCGGGAGCACTACCTCGCCAGCGTCGATCCCTTCCCCGGGGTGCGGGCGCTGCTCGAGCGCATGCGCGCCGACGGCCTGACGCTGGTGGTCGCGAGCTCGGCGAAGTCCGACGAGCTCGGCGACCTCCTCGACGCGACGGGCGCCCGCTCGCTCTTCTCGGCGGCGACCACCTCCGACGACGTGGCGCGCTCCAAGCCCGACCCCGACATCGTGACCGAGGCCGTGCGCCGCGCGGGCCTCGACGCCGACGAGCTCGTGATGCTCGGCGACACGCCCTACGACGTCGAGGCGGCGCGCCGCGCGGGCGTGCGCATCGTCGCCGTGCGCTGCGGCGGCTGGGACGACGCCGGCCTGCGCGGCGCGGCGGCCATCTACGACGGCCCGGCCGACCTGCTCACGCGCTACGAGAGCTCGATCTTCGCGGGGCGCTGAAGCGGGCGCGCGGGCGGCCGCTTGATTGACGGCGACCTCGGCGGGTCTCAATGCAGGGCCATGATGAACCCCGCCCGCACGCTGCTGCTGTTGCTCCCCCTCGCGGCGGCGTGCGCCTCGCGCGGCGGTTACGCCGAGCCCGGTCCGACCTCGGCGTCGGCCAATCCTCCGGCGCCCGCGAGCGTGCAGAGCGGTCAGCCGCTGCAGCCCTCGCCCGCCGACGGCCGCCCCTCGGCGATCCCCCCGATGGTGGGCCCCGCCGGCAACAACATCCCCGCGCACGACCCGTCCCCGCAGGGTGAATGCGCCACCGACGCCGACTGCGTGCCGGCCACCTGCTGTCACGCGACCGCCTGCGCGCCGCGCGCGAGCGCCCCGCGCTGTGACGGCCAGATGTGCACCCAGAACTGCGCGCCCGGCACGCTCGACTGCGGCCAGGCCGCGTGCGTCTGCCTCGGCGGCCGCTGCGGCCTCCAGCGCCGCGGCTGATCGCGGCCCGTCGCGTCGGCGGTCGGAGAAAACCGCAAGGGCGCAAGGGTCGCAAGGAATGAAGACATCGCCGGATGCACGCGGCAGATGAGACGAACCCGAGGCGTGGAGGACGGGTCGAGCGCCGCGGACCATCCATCCCCTCTCTCCCCCATCCGTTCCGTCCCTCATCCGTTCTGTCCCTCATCCGTTCCGTCCCTCATCCCTTCCGTTCCTTGCGACCCTTGCGCCCTTGCGGTTCTCTCTTCGTCTGGCTTCGCGGCGGGCGGCTCCCCTGCCAGCCGGGTCGCGCCGAACCCCTGGCACCTCGCCGCGATGACGCTTGACGGCGCCGCCGCGCGCAGTCTCCCATCGCTGCCCCGATGGCGACCCCGCCCCCAGCGGGCGCGGACCGCGCGTGGCGTGGGCTCGCGCTCTCCGTCACCGCCCTGGCCCACGGCGTTTCGCTGGGCGCCCCGCTGCTCGACGGCGACCGCCTGCTGCTCGTGCGCAACCCCGCGCTCCACTCCTTCGGCGGGCTCCTCTCCCTGCTCGCCGACGGGCGCGTCGTCGCCCATGGCGTGGCGCTGCCGCTGCGCGACCACGCGCCCCTCGGCGCCCTCGCCGCCTGGCTCTCGTGGCAGTGGTTTCGCGGCGGACCCGCGGCCCAGCACGCCCTCTCCGTGGCCCTGCTCGTGGGCGTCGCGGCGGCCCTCTTCGCGCTGCTGCGCGCCACCCGCTGCG
>JAQBQI010000253.1 GCA_028287085.1 Myxococcaceae bacterium | reverse complement strand
GCTGCGGCGGGGGCACCGGCGCCGACGGGGTCGGCAGCGCCGACGGCGGCACCGCGACGGTGGCGGGGATGTTCATGTTCTGGAGCGGCGGCGACGGGGGCGCCTGCCCGTCGGGGGCGCGGGGCGTGCCCATCATGGCCGTCGGGTGCTGGCGCGGCAGCGGCACCGAGCCGGGCATCACGTCGGGCGGAATCGACGCGAAGAGGTCGCCGTGGCTGCCGAGGTCGGTCTGCGTGTCGATGTCGACGGGCGAGCGCCCCGCGGAGGGCGCGGGCTCCATCAGGGTGACGGCGTCGGAGACGGGGTCGGGCGGGTCGATGAGGGTGCGGGCCGGGAGCTTCGCGCCGCGGCCCTGCGGCACGGCGGCGCCGGGCCCGGGGACGATGCCGAGGGCGCGCGGGTCGACCTGCGCCGAGGAGGGCGGCACGGTCATGCCGGCGCCCGGTCGGATCTCGCCGCTGGAGGAGAGCCCGTAGGGGGCGTTGGGGCGCTGCGGCGACGGGGTGGCGAAGGCGCGGATGGTCTCGCGGTTCTCCTCGAGCACCTCGCCGAAGGTCACCCGCATCAGGCTGCCGACGTCGGCGCGCGAGAAGGCCCCGAGCGAGTCGTGGAGGATGCGCTCCATGTCGCGGCGCATCGACTCGGCGTCCTGGTAGCGCTCGTCGCGCTCGCGCTGGAGGGCGTAGTGGAGCACCTGGTCGATCTCGGGCGGCGCGTCGGGGCGAAACTCCGTCACCGACGGGATCTGCATCGTGACGATGTTCTGGTAGGTGATGGCGTCGTTGCTGCCTTTGAAGAGTCGGCGCCCGGTGACCATCTCCCAGACGAGCACGCCCATCGACCAGAGGTCGGCGCGGCGGTCGACCGGGTCGCTGTAGAACTGCTCCGGGGACATGTACGCGAGCTTGCCCTTGAGCATGCCCGTGCGCGTCGCCTCGTCCTGCGTGGCGGCCTTGGCGATGCCGAAGTCGAGCACCTTGGCCATGCCGTCGGAGGTCACGAAGAGGTTCGACGGGGTGACGTCGCGGTGCACCACGCCGAGGGGCTGGCCGCCGAAATCCCGCAGCTCGTGGGCGTAGTGGAGCCCTTCGAGCGAGTCGCAGAGCACCCGGAAGAGGAAGCCGAGGGGGATGCCCCCGCCGAGCTTGATGTACTTGCGCACGATGCGATCGAGGGAGAGGCCCTCGAGGTACTCCATCGCGATGAAGTAGTGCCCGTCGACCTCGCCGACCTCGCTGGTGGCCACCACGTTGGGGTGGTTGAGCCGCGCCGCGAGCCGCGCCTCGTCGAGGAACATCCGCACGAAGTGCGAGTCGCGCCCGAGCGACGAGTGCATGCGCTTGAGCACGACGAGCTTCTGGAAGCCGAGGTCGCCGTGGAGCATCGCGAGCAGGGCGTCGGCCATGCCCCCGGAGCCGAGTCGCGCGAAGATGGTGTACTTGCCGAAGGCCGACGGACCGATCAGGTCATCGGTCTTCGAGGCGTCGTTCGGGTGCACCATCGGGCGGGAGCACAAGCCATCCGGCGCGCCACGTCAAGGCAACGATCAGAGCGAGGCCCGCAGCGCTTCGAGCATGCGGTCGTTCTCCTCGGGGGTGCCGACGGTGACGCGCATGCGGCGGGTGAGCGAGCCGCCGTGGGCGTGGAATGAGCGCACCACCACGCCGCGCTCGCGCATCGCGGCGGCGACGCGGGCGGCGTCGTCGGGCACGGCGATCCAGAAGAAGTTGGCGGCCGAGGGCGTGACGTCGAGGCCAGGGACGGCGGCGAGCAACGGCGCGAGGCGCTCGCGCTCGGCGACGATGCGCCGCACGGCGGCGTCGATCTCGGGGCGCAGCGCGGTGAGGCAGTGGACGGCGGCGGCCTGCGAGAGGGCGTTGAGGTTGTAGGGCTGGCGCACCTTCTCGACGGCGGCGGCGAGCGCGGGCGGCAGGATGGCCCAGCCGACGCGCAGGGCGGCGAGGCCCACCTTGGAGAGGGTCTGGAGGCGCCCGGCGTTGGGGTGCTGCGCGGCGAGCGCGGCGTAGCGCACGCCCGAGAAGGCGGCGTAGGCCTCGTCGAGGACGACGAGCGCGTCGGGCGCGGCCCAGAGCACGGCGGCGAGGCGGTCGGCGGAGAAGAGGGTTCCGGTGGGGTTGTTGGGCGAGGCGAGGAAGACGAGGTTGGGGCGGTGCTCGCGCAGGGCCGCGAGGGTGGCGTCGAGGTCGAGGTCGAAGGCCGCGTCGAGCGGCACCGAGTGCGGGCGCAGGCCGAGGGAGAGCGCGGTCTGCCGGTACATGACGAAGGTGGGCGTCGGGAAGAAGACGGCCGCGTGGGCGGCGCCGGGGCGCGGGGCGGCGAGGGTGTTGGCGAGCAGGCCGATGACCTCGTCGGAGCCGCAGCCGAGCACGACGGCGTCGGGGTGCACGCGCTCGTCGGCGGCGATGGCCTCGCGCAGCGCCGTCGCGCGCACGTCGGGGTAGCGGTGCAGCGGCACGCGGGCGAGCGCCTCGGCGAGCGAGGCGCGGGCGTCGTCGGAGAGGGCCCACGGCGACTCGTTGGCGTCGAGGCGGATGGCGCCGGGGGGAATGGGCGCCGGGACGTAGGCCGCGAGGGCGGCGAGCTCGGGGCGCAGCAGCGGGGCGAACCAGGCGGTAGGGGTCATCGACGACGGTTCTATCGCAAGGGTGCGCGCGGGAGTCGGCGGTGGGGTGCGGGGCGTCGACGGATTGGGTGAATTTCGCTTTCGCCGAGTCCCCGCTTCGAACCCGACTTCAAACCACGCGCTCTGTCGACGGCGGAGGCTGGTGGAGACTTGAAGATCCGTCGAAGCCGTTCGCCCGTTCGTCCTGCGGGCGACGTTGAGCGCTTGCTGTTTCCGAAACGATCTGATAACCGAGAAAGTGAACAGGGGGGTGGAACATGAAGCAAGAGCGCAGTCTCGGGCAGGCCAACTGACGTCCGTGGGGGAGCCGTAGGCGACGCAAGCAGCTCGCGTTGGCGGTGGTCGTGGCCGCTGCGCCGTGGCTGATTGCCGGGCGAAGAGTGAGCGGTAGCGGGTGCGCGATCATGGGCGGTCGGGCCGTCCAGTTTCAGGACACACGATCGACGAGCGCGCCTTCTTTGCTCGGCATGACGGCGAGTTGGGGTATCGGCGAGTCGCAACTCCCAACCGAGGCGATCCACCCGTCGCGGGTGCAGATTCGGCTCGACAACTTCAGTCGATTCTACGTCTTCGATCGCGACATCCATAGCAGCCCGGGCCTCGGTCCGATCTTCGGCCGACCGTGCTTCGACGGCACCCGACGCACCAACCAGTGCACGGCGAGGCGACTGTCCGACGGCATCTGCGTCGAGTGGGACCAGATCAGCGACGTCTGCTTCAACAGCCAGCACCCACCTGCGCAGGGCGAGTGCACGAGCCGCGGCTGCGGCCGCTGCACGCTCACGTCGCCCGAGGCCTGTTCGACCTCGGAGTACAGTTCGGTGCCACCCGTCTCGACGATGCCCGGCACCCCCCTTTTCGACTGGGACTATCCGAGCGAGGCCCACTGGGGGCGACTCGTGTATCCACTGGGTGACGACAGCGCCTTCCACTCCGTGGCGCTGCTCACCCAGCAGGGCGCGATCTGGGGCTCGAACTCCGTCCGAAGCGTCCGCAACTACGACGTGGGCGCCGCGGACGTCATGATCCCGTGGGGCGACCTCGCGTCCAGCCTCGCGTCGAGCTTCCGCGATGCGATCGCCAGCGGAATCACTGATTGTATGGGCGTTCCGGTCCCCGCGCCGGGCTGGCAGCCTTCGGTGCCGTTCTTCCAGCGGGTGGACCAACTGAATCTCGCGGTCTCGGTCGGGCCGCTGCTCTCGGCGTCGAGCGACTTCACGGGCACCGACAGCGACGGCATCACGATCAGGGCCGACGAGACCAACTTCACCGGCGTGCTGACTCCGCCCCTCACTCTCTCGGTGGCGCTCCCCTCGATGACGCAGGTGATCCGCATCCGACCGACGGTCCGGCAGGATCCACGAACGGGCGCGCCCGCGGGCGCCAACCGGGTCTACGTGCCCGAGGGGCCGAACTATGTCGTCGAAGGCAATGAGGGCCACTTCACCGCGGGGCCCTTCGGCGTCGTCGACCGGAACATCGGTTGGACGATCGCCGACAAACTTCGCGTCGAGTTCGCGTCCTCCTTCGCAAGCGCGCTCAACGACCGCCTGCGCTTCGTCTGGCGCATGCCCAACAACTCGTGCTTCCCAACGGACGGTACGGCCGCGACGCCGGGGGCACCTGAGTACGCGTTCTGCAACGTTCCATCGCAGCCGGGTGAGAAGCGGTTTGATCTTGGACGCACCAACTGCGTCGAGAGCATCTTGGGCTTGGGTTCCAGTGTTTCCGCGGCGCTGACCCAATTCGTTCCCGGCAGCATCATGAGCGGGCCCGAGTCAGGATGTTATCCGATCAATGCCGCATCTGTTCCGGCTGCGATCCTGAGCGACCCCGCGGTTGCTGCAGCACAAAGCAACGGCCAAGGAATCTGCGTGCTCCGACTGGAGCCTTCGCGCATCAACATCCTCCCTGAGGGCCTGCAGGTTGTCCTCGCCGAGGGGGAGACTGAAACCGTCACGATCGACGGGACCACGGTGACCCGACCCGATCCCGAGTACACATTCCTCCGGAACGCCCGCCTCGCACTTTCGCTGTCCGAAAGCGCCGCAGCCCGGAGCCTGCTCGAGACCCTCTCGATCCGCACGGCCGCTACACGTGAATCGGTCGTTGACGCGTCTCGACTCGCCGCTCACGGCACGACGTCGGCGTCCCGGCGAGAGGTGACCTGCTCGGGGACTGATCCTGGCACCCGATGTGCTCTGGGTGCATGCAGTCGCCCGAGCGGTGGTGGATCATCGACCGGCAACACCGGGAGTCAGTCATGCGAGCTCATCTTCTGACACTGTTCGTCGCGCTGCTCTCGGCCTGTGCGTCGACCGTCGGGCCGATCGATGCTGGCGAGGCGGACGTCGACGCCGCGCCGGCCAATGATCGGCCGACCGACGACGCGACATCCGACAACGGCTCGCTGCTCTGCTCGGCACCCTTTCGGGACTGTGACCGCGACGCTGCCTTCCTTCCCTGTCAAGGAGGGTGCGGCGCATGCGTCAGTCAGGTCGACCACGACTTGGAGGGCACAGTCCATCGAACAGCCCCTGTGTGTGGGAACTACACTGGTGGGCAGTGCGTCCCTGGCCTCAATCCTCGGAACTGTCTCACGGGCGGCGAGAACTACACCTGTCTCACGTACTATGTACCCAACGATCGAGTGAACTTTCCGACCGGCTTTGCTAGATACTACGGGCTATGCCTCGGCGGCGACACCTGTCTGGAGGTGCTGCGCCGGGAGTCCACCGCGTACCCGCCTTCGCTGCGCGGACGCGACCATTGCTGGTACACCGATCGGACGACGGCAGTGTCGGGTCGACCGGGACCAGCAGAGTGCATCACGCAGCCCTTTCACACCTGCGGAGTCGGCTGCGCGGCGTGCCCCGACCAATTTGTCTGCCTATGGAACTCGGAGCGCCAACCCACCGGCATCTGCCTGCCGGTCGAGACCTTCACGCCGCCCAACCTCTTCACAACCACCGGATGCTGGACGAACCTCACGCCGGGTCGCGCCTGTCGCCAAGGCGATTCGTGCCTGAAGCCGGTGCGCGGCGGCGCCGATGGCGTCCCCGACGCTGAACGCATCGGGTTCTGTGTCCCGGACGATCAGTGCACCGCCGTCGCCGGGCGACTGCCCGACGGATACCGCTGCGACAATTCCCCGCCCGCCAGCCGCTGAGCGTCGTCGGGGCGGTCGTATCGCGAACCGCAGCGGGCGGCGGGGTGAGCATCGGCCGGGTCATGCCGCTACCGCTCGTCAGCCCGCCGCCCCGTCGAGCACCTTCAGGTACAGCTCGTCGAGCCGCAGCGCGCCGTCGAGCGCGTCGAGCGCCGCCTCGTCGGCGCCGCGGTACTCGCGCAGCACCCACGCGTCATCCGACTGCCGCGTGAACACCTCGACCCGCCGCTCGACCTGCGAGACCAGCACGTGGTGGCGGAGCGACGGGAGCGCACGGTAGCCCGAGGCCTTGTCCCCCCGGTCGAAGGCCTCGGTCCCCTCGGAGAGCACCTCCAACAGAAGCGTCGGGTTGGTGATGACGTCGCGAGTACGTCCGAAGAACTCCAGGGCGCCGCAGACCACGGTCGCGTCGGGATAGACGAAGCCCGCGCGCTGCGGGACGTAGACCTTGAGGTCCGACGCGGCGACCCGGCAGGGACCGCGGCGGGTCACGCGGTGCAGCTCGGCGAGCGCGTTGGCGACGATGAAGTTGTGTTCGGGCAGGGGGCCCGCCATCGCGTAGATCTCGCCGTCCCAGAGGATGCTCTTCTTTGCGGCCGCCGCCTCGCGCCCGAGGTACTCGTCGGCCGACACGCGGGCCCTGGAGATCGCCGTCATCGTCCGATCGTACCGCGGCCGCCCGGCGCGGGGCGCGCTCCCCGGGACGATGGCCCCGCGAGACGACTGCTTCGCGCCGCCGGGGCTTTGGGTTATACGCCCCCGGTGACCGGACTCCGACCGACGAAGCTCCTCTGGATGGGCGCGGTAACGGGCTACCTGCTCGGCCGAAACCTCGCCTTTCGCCACGCCCCGGCGCTGGCCAACGGGCTGATGCGCCTCACCAACGTGACGGGCCGCGGCGGCGACGCGGAGGGCGACGCCGCCCTCGACTACTTCGAGGGGGTCGTCGAGGACTACGAGCGCATCGCCGCCCACGCCGGCGTCGTCGAGGGCGACGGCCACGAGCCCGCCCTCTTCGAGGGCCGCACCGTGCTCGAGCTCGGCCCCGGCAACACCCGCGCGGTCGCCATGCTCGCCCGCCTGCGCGGCGCGAAGAGCGTCGACGGCTACGACGCCTTCGACCTCCAGACCCGCGACCCCTCCCGCCTGCGCGCCCTCTACGCGGGTCTGCTCAAGCGCGCCGGTGACGACCCCGCGAAGGCCGACGCCCTCCTCGCGGGCGGCCGGGTGCACCACGACGCGGCCTCGCTGCAGGCCACCGGGCGGCGCTACGACCTCGTCATCTCGCGGGCCGTGCTCGAGCACGTGCGCGACCTGACGAAGCTCCACCGCGAGCTGCGCGAGCTCACCACCGACGACGCGGTGCTCATCCACAAGATCGACATGCGCAGCCACGGCTTCGAGTGGGACCACGAGCTGGATTTCCTGCTCTTCCCCGAGAAGCTCTACCGCTCGATCACGACGCACATCGGCGAGCCCAACCGGGTGCGCGCCCAGGGCTACCTCGACGTCGCGATGCAGTACGGCTTCACCCCGGTGCACGTCTCGTCGACGCGGCGCATCTCGCCCGAGCGCGTCGCCGCGCTGCGCGACTCGCTCGCCGAGCCCTACCGCTCGCTCTCCCCCGAGGTGCTCTCCGTGCTCGGCATCTGGCTGGTGCTGGTGCGCGAGGGCCACCCCCTCGCCCGCGCCGCGAAGCCCGTCGACCTCGAGAGCATCCCGGTCGCCCCGTCGGGCATGGCGCCCTTCTGACCTCCGGTGCGCCTCCTCGTCGGCGACATCGGCGGAACCTCCACCCGCCTCGCCCTCGCCGCCGTCACCGCTGACGGCGCCGTCTCCCTCTCCGACGAGCACCGCTACCCCAGCGCCTCCGCGCCCGACCTCGACACCCTCGTGCGCGACTGGCGCGCCCGCACCGGGGCGACCGTCACCCGCGCGTCGCTCGCCATCGCCGGCCCCGTCGCCCACAACCGCTGCCACACGACCAACCTCCCCTGGACCGTCGACGGCGACGCCCTCGCCGCCGCCACCGGCCTCGCGTCGGCGACCCTGCTCAACGACTTCGCCGCCGCCGCCTGGGGCACCCTCGCCGTCGACGACTCGGCCCGCGTCGCCCTGCAATCCGGGCGCTTCGACGCGTCCGCGCCCCGCGTGGTCATCGGCGCCGGAACCGGCCTCGGCGAGGCCCTGGTGGTGACGGGCGATGGGGGTACGCGGGTGCTGCCGGGCGAAGGCGGCCACGCGGGCTTCGCGCCCCGCGACGCGCGCGAAGACCGCCTGCTCGCCTGGATGCGCCGCGAGCTCGGCGGGCGCGTGTCGGTCGAGCGCGTCGTGTCGGGCCTCGGGCTGCGCGAGATCTACCGCTTCCTGCGCGACGAGGAGGGCGCGGCCGAGTCGCCCGCGGTGCGCGCGCGCATGGCGAGCGAAGACCCCGGCGCGGTCATCGGCGCCTGCGCCGTCGACGGCAGCGACGCGCTCTGCGGGGCCACGCTCGACCTCTTCCTCGGGGCGTACGGCGCGGTGGCGGGCGACGCGGCGATCCGCACGCTGGCGTACGGGGGCGTCTTCCTGGCGGGCGGCATCGCGGCGAAGGTGCTGCCGCGACTGGTGGGCGGCGGCTTCCTCGCGGCCTTCACCGACAAGGGTCGGATGCGGGCGATCGCGGAGGCGGTTCCGGTGTGGGTGGTGACCGACGGGGCGCTCGGCCTGCGGGGCGCCGCGCGCGCGGCGGCGTAGCGGAGGGGATCAGACCGCGGGCGGCGAGGGGTCGCTCGGCGGCGGGTCACCCGCGCTCGGGTCGTGCGGGCTCTTGCGGCCGAAGAGGGAGCGCACCCCGGCCGCGAGCGCGACGAAGGCGCCGAGGACGAGCTTCTTGCCCGCGATGAGGATGCCCACCAGCAGCTTGAAGAAGCCGACCTTCGCCAGCACCTTGCCGGCGACGAGCGCCCCGATGCCGTAGGTCGCGAGGCGGTCGGTGCTCGGGACGAAGTCGGCGTAGCGGCTGCCCTCGCGGAAGCTCACCTGCCGGCGCAGCGCCTCCATCTGCACGCGCATCGCGGGGAGCGCGGGCAGCGGCGCGACGGCGTTCATCTCGAGCACGCCGGTGCGCCCGAGGAAGCGCATCGAGTAGTTGAGCGTGTGGTGCGGGCCGTGGAAGTCGACGTCCTTGGCCCAGTAGAGGATGTGCGTCCCGCGGTCGTAGTGCGGGCGCTCGGCCCAGCCGACCAGCGAGTACGGGCGGAGGTGCTGGGCGACGCGCGCCTCGCTGTCGCGCACGGCGTCTTCGCGCAGCGACGTGAGCACCTCGTCGTAGTTGACGTCGTCGGCGTCGTCGTCGGCCACGTGGCCGTCGCTGGCGTGCGTGATCACCACGCCCCACGCGTCGTTCTCGAAGGGCGAGCCCTCGGCCGGAAACACCATCCCCAGCGACGCCTGCCCCGGGGGGTTGCCCCACTCGACCAGCACGCGCTCGGTCTGCGCCGGGTCGAGGTAGCGAAACTCCGGGCCGAGCCGCAGCGTCGCGAGGTTGTCGCCGATGGCGACCTCGCCCGTGCGGTACTGGAGCGAGGCGTCGAGCGCCCGGACCCGCCGCACCTCCGCCGACTCCTGGGCGTTGAGGGTCACCGTCCCGCCGTCGGCGAGCGGGATCACCAGGTTCGTCGACTCGTCCTCGGCCATCACCCCGGCGTCCTGCGCCGACGCGACCGCCGGCGTGACGGACGCCAACGCCAACGCCACCACCACCCATGCGCGCTTCATGCGGTACTCCCCCCGTTACTACGGGCTGCGCCGCGCCCTTCGGCGGCGTCCTCCAGCGCTATCACGCGTACAGGGGACCGTAAACGAGGGCTCGCCGCCGCGGTCAGGGCACGAGGCGCAGGGTCTCGGCGGCCGACCCGACGGTGGCCGACACCACCTGGCGCATGAAGGCCGGGTCGAGCGTGTCGGCGGTGTCCGGACCGCCGCGGCAGTGGTAGCGGGCGTTGCGAAACTCCGCCGTGTCGGTGATCTGGATCGCCGGATAGCCCGCCGCCCAGAAGGGCGCGTGGTCGGAGCGCTGGAGGTCGCCGTAGAGCGGCGACGCGGTCTGCGACGCGCTGAGGGCGATGGTCACCGTCGGCAGTCCCACCGCCGCGGCGGCGCGCTCCATCGCGGTGAGCGAGGCCCGCGCCGACTCGTCGCCGACGAGCGCGATGAAGTCGCCGCGGTTGCCGTTCTCGCGAATCTGCGCGGCCTGCCGGGGAAAGACGATGTTGAGCCCGGGCGGCAGCCGCTGCGTGTCGGGCGCCGTCGCGCGGTAGCCGATCATCTCGAAGACGTAGGCCGCCGCGATGGCCTCGCCGTTCGCCCGCGCGCGCCGGGCGTAGGCCTGCGAGCCGACGAGCCCGCGCTCCTCCTCGTCCCAGCACGCGACCACGAGGGTGCGCTCGTAGCGCCCCGTGGCCAGCACCCGCGCGGCTTCGAGCACGCCCGCCACGCCCGATCCGTTGTCGTCGGCGCCGGGGCACCCGTCGATGTGGTCGTAGTGGGCCGAGACCAGCACCCGCGGCGCGGTCGCGTCCGACCCGGCGCGCACGCCGACGACGTTGACGCCGGTGCCGTAGTCGTGGCGCTCGACGGCGTAGCCGAGCGCGGCGAAGCGCGTCGCGCAGAGCTCGCGCACCTCGTCGTGGTGGGCGCTCGCCGGCGGCCTCGGCGAGGCCACCGCGGCGAGGTCGCGGGCGAGGTCGGCCTCGCGCACGCACGCGGCCAGCGCCGCCGGGCCGGACGTACCGCAGTTGGCCGGAGGCGCGTCGACGACGGCGGGGACGTCGACCGCGGCGGGCACGTCGGCGCCCGCGTCGGGCAGACCCGCTTCGAGGGCGGCGGTCTGCGAGTGGCAGGCCGGGAGGGCGACGAGGGCGGCGAGGGCGAGGCGTACGGCGGGGTGCATGGCGTTGGAGGGGCCGGAGGTTCGCACGCGGAGAAAAAAGTTTGGGCCCCTGTCGATGGCGCGACCCCTCGCTCGACTACCCTGCGAAAGGAGTCTGAACGATGCAGTACGTGTTGTTGATCCACGCCGCCGAGTCCCGCTTCGCCACGATGACGCAGGAGGCCGTCGGGGCCGTGATGCAAGCCTACGGGGACTTCACCCGCGACCTGATGGCGACGGGGCGCGCGGGCGACTGCGCCGCCCTCGAGGCGACCCACACCGCGACCACGGTGCGGGTGCGCGAGGGCCGGCGCGCCGTGCAGGACGGTCCCTTCGCCGAGACCCGCGAGCAGCTCGGCGGGTACTACACCCTCCGCGCCGAGACCGAGGAGGAGGCGCTCGCGTGGGCGGCGAAGATCCCCGACGCCCGCGGCGGGTCGATCGAGGTGCGGCCCGTCATCGGGATGCCCGCGGTCGGCGCCGCGGCCTCGCCGATGGGGGTGCCGGCCGGTGAGTCGCGCAAGCAGTACATCCTGCTGATCTACGAGTCGGCGGCGGCGCGCGAGGGCCGCTCGGAGTCCGACCGCCAGGCGACCTTCGGGCGCTACCTCGCCCTCAGCGCCGAGCTGCGAGCCAGCGGCCAGATGATCGCGGGCGACCCGCTGGATGGGGTCGCGAAGGCCCGCACCGTCAGCCTGAGGGGCGGCGAGCGCGTGGTGCGCGACGGGCCCTTCGCCGAGACCCGCGAGCAGCTCGGCGGCTACTACCGCGTCTGGGCGAGGGACCTCGACGAGGCCATCGCCCTCGCGGCCCGCATCCCCGCGGCGGAGACCGGCACCATCGAGGTGCGCCCCGTCGCGGACACCAGCGCGTACGCCTGAGCCCGCGTTGACGCTCCGCCCGCGCGGGGCGTAACCACCCCCGGCGGTGGACCTCTCCCTCGATTCCCTCTCGGCCGTCGTGCGCGACGAGCGCACGCGCCTCGTCGCCACCCTCGTGCGTCGCCACGGCTTCGACGTGGCCGAGGAGTCCGTCGACGCCGCCATCGAGGCCGCCCTCAAGCAATGGCCCGCCGAGGGCGTGCCCGCCTCGCCGCGCGCGTGGCTGCTCGCGGTCGCCCGCCGCCGCGCCGTCGACCTGCTGCGCCACCGCGCGATGGCCGCCACGGTGCACGACGCCCTCGCGGCCTTCTCCGCCGAGAGCGCCGCCGACGACGACGGCTTCGCCGACGACCGGCTGCGCCTGGTGTTCACCTGCTGCCACCCCGCCATCGCCCGCGAGTCGCAGGTCGCCCTCGCCCTGCGCTGGATCTCCGGCCTCTCGACCGAGGACGTCGCGCGCGCCTTCTGCGTGCCCACCACCACCATGGCGCAGCGCCTCACCCGCGCGAAGTCGAAGATCGCCGCGGCGCGCATCCCCTACGAGGTGCCGGAGCGCGCCGAGCTCCCCGCGCGCGTCGACGCCGTGCTCGAGGTCGTCTACGCGATCTTCAACGAGGGCTACGTCGCGACCGCGGGGGCGTCGCTCCAGCGCGTCGACCTGGCCGGGGAGGCCGTGCGCCTCGCCGAGCTGCTCGCGGCGCTGCTGCCCGGGAGCGCCGACGCGCGGGCCCTCTGCGCGCTGCTGACGCTCACCCACTGCCGCCGCGACGCGCGCTGCGCCCCCGACGGCGGCCTCGTCCCCCTCGACGAGCAGGACCGCGCCCGCTGGGACGCCGCCGCCATCGCCCGCGGCCGCGCGCTGCTGAACGAGGCCCTCGCCCTCGGGCCCGCGAGCGGCTACGCCATCGAGGCCGCGATCCAGGCGCTGCACGACGAGGCCCCGCGCTTCGCCGACACCGACTTCGCGCAGATCGTCGCGCTCTACGGGCTGCTCCGGGCGCGCACCGATGCGCCCGTCGTCGCGCTCAACGAGGCCGTCGCGCGCTCGATGGTCGACGGCCCCGCCGCGGCGCTGGCGCTGGTCGACGCCCTCGCCCGCGAGGGCACCGCTTACGTGCCGTTCTTCCCGCTCGGCGG
>JAQBQI010000236.1 GCA_028287085.1 Myxococcaceae bacterium | reverse complement strand
TCGGGCGCGGCGGGGCCCGGCGGCGACGGCGCGCGCCAGGGGATCTCCGGCAGGGTGCGCGCGAGCACGCGGACGAACTCGGCCGCGTCGAAGCCGGGCTGGATGCCGTGGATGAGCGCGCGGAGCTGCTGCGCGAGGAGCCCCGCGGACTGCGTGCGCTGCGCGGGGTCGACGGCGAGCGCGCCCAGCACGACGGCGTCGAAGGGCTGGGGGACCTGCGGGTCGACGCGCGAGGGCGGGTCGAAGCGGCCGGCGAGCAGCACCTGCCGCGCGGCGTTGGGGTCGGAGCGCGGCACCAGCGGGCGCACGAGGAGCATCTCCCAGAGCACGACGCCGAGCGCGAAGACGTCGACGCGCCAGTCGGCGGGCGCGCCGGTGAGCAGCTCGGGGGCGGCGTACGCGAGCTTGGTCACGGCCGCGCCCGGGGCCGCGCCGCTGAGCACCGCGCGCGCGACGCCGAAGTCGGAGACCTTGATGGTTCCTTCGAGGGAGACGAGGAGGTTCTGGGGCGAGACGTCGCGGTGGACGATCTGGAGCGGGCGGCGCTGCTCGTCTTCGCGGCGGTGCGCGTAGTCGAGCCCGGTGGCGGCCTCGGCGACGAGGTAGGCGACGGCGACGGGCGGCAGGCGCTGGCCGCGCTCGGCGCAGGCCTTGAGCACGCGCGCGGCGGTGGTGCCCTCGACGTACTCGAGCGCGAGGTAGGGCTCGGGCTGGTCGCCGAAGTCGAGCACCTGCACCACGTTGGGGTGCTCGAGGTACCCGTTGATGCGCGCCTCCTGGACGAAGCGCGCGCGGAGGTTGGGGTCGCCCTGGAGCCGGGGCAGGATGCGCTTCACCGCCGCCCGGCGACGAAAGCCCCCCGGGCCCTCCCGCTCGGCGCGGTACACCTCGCCCATGCCGCCCCGACCGAGCAGCTCGATCAACCGGTACCCACCGATCATCGCCGGCGGACCCGGATCGCCCTGCCCCTGCGCTGGATTCGGACTCGTCACGGCTGCGCGCGATGCTCGCGCCTCCGCCCCGGCCGCGCAAGCGAATGCCGCGCGGGCGCTCGCGACAGCCGCGCTCGGGCTGTGGCTGGCCGGCTGCCCCGCCGGCGCGCCGGGCATCGGCAACCTCGGCGGGCAGTGGCAGGGGGGCATCGGCGCGACGCTGCGTCACCGCGAGTCGCAAGGCGTGCTGGTGCTCGACCGCGTGCCCGAGGGCGGCGCCGCCGCGCGGGCGGGGCTGCGCCACGGCGAGGTCATCGTCGCGGTCGACGGGCAGGCCGTGCGGGGGCACACGCCGGCCGAGCTCGTGACGCGCCTGCGGGGCGACGTCGGCACCGTGGTGGTGCTGCGGGTGCGCCGGGGCGACCGCGAGGAGGACGTGCGGGTCGAGCGCGCCCCCTACGCGCGGGACGCGGGGCGTTGACCGGGCCGCGCATGCCACGGTAGGGACGTTGCCCGCCGCGACGCGCGGCCCCCCGAGGAGAGTTCATCGTGAGTGTTCTGATCGTTGGATCGATGGCCGTCGACACCGTGGATTTTTCGAGCACGGGCGAGCGGCACGAGCTGGTCGGCGGCTCGGCCACCTTCGCCTCGCTCGCGGCCGGGCTCTACACCGACGTGCGCATGGTCGGCGTGGTGGGGCGCGACTTCCCCGACGCCACGCTGCGGACGCTGGCCTCGCGGCGGGTCGACCTCGCGGGCGTGCAGATCGTCGACGGCGAGACCTTCCGCTGGCACGGCCGCTACAACGCCGACCTCTCCTCGCGCGAGTCGCTCGACACGCGGCTCAACGTCTTCGAGCACTTCCGCCCGACGCTGCCGGAGAGCTACCGCCGCTCGCGCGTGGTGCTGCTCGGCAACATCCACCCCGACCTGCAGTCGGAGGTGCTCGACCAGGCCGAGAAGCCCGAGCTCGTCGCCGCGGACACCATGAACTTCTGGATCAAGGGCACCCCCGACGCCCTGCACCGCCTGCTCAAGCGCATCGACCTGCTCATCATCAACGAGGAGGAGGCCCGCGACCTCTCGGGCCACAAGGTCGTCGCCAAGGTCGGCCGCGCGCTGCGCGCCCTCGGCCCGAGCCGCGTCGTCGTGAAGCAGGGCGAGTACGGCGCCTTCCTCTTCGACGAGCACGGCGCCTTCCACGCGCCGGCCTTCCCCCTCGAAGACGTCGTCGACCCCACCGGCGCGGGCGACACCTTCGCCGGCGCGATGCTCGGCTACCTCGACGCCCAGGGCCCCATCACCGCCTCGTCGCTGCGCCGCGCGGTCGTCCACGGCTCGGCCGTCGCGTCGCTCTGCGTCGAGCAGTACGGCACCAAAGGCGTCGTCGAGGCCACCGAGGCCCACGTGCTCGAGCGCGTCCGCGCCTTCGGCAAGCTCGTCCACTACGAGACCCTCTGAGCCCCGTCGCCGCTCGCTTGCGGCGACTTTGGGCTTCGCGTACCGTCCGCGCCGCGCGGGCGGCAGGGGCTTCCTTACCCTGCGTGATCACCCCCCTCAACTACGATCGCGGAGGCTTTCATGAACCGTTTCTCGACCCTTCTCCTCACCAGCGTCCTCGCCGGCTCCCTCGGCGCCTGTAGCGACGACCCGGTCGTGACCGACGCCGGCACCGGCACCGACTCGGGCACGTGCAGCCCGCCGGCCGACGCGGGCGGCCCGACGCCGTACTTCCAGTGCACGAGCGACAACATCTGCCCGACCGCTCGCTACACCAACAACGCGATGACCCCGGGCTACCGCCTCACGTACATCAAGATCACCCAGCCCGCGGCGCTCGCGAGCGCGGCCATCCTCTCGACCATCAACCCGACGCTCCAGCGCGGCAGCTTCCTCTGGGGCCTGCAGCTCAACCTCACCAACAACACCTTCCGCACCGGCGGCCTGAACCCGATGCTCACCCGCGGCACCGTCGGCCAGGGCCTCATGGACGGGCAGTTCGCGTTCTTCAACAACAACGGCCCCGGCGCGATGCCGAACCAGTACAACCCGCTCAGCGGCATGGTCACGGTCATGGGCGACCGCGCCACCACCTCGATGGCGAGCACCACGGTCAACATCCCGATCTTCACCGACGCGGCCGGCACCATGCTGCTCACCCAGCTGCCGATGGACAACGCGCGGCTCAGCAACATCCAGCTCACCACCGACCGCGGCTGCATCGGCCTCGGCCACCCGACGGGCGGCCGCTACACCGAGACCACCAGCGCGTGGCTCACCGAGGACGGGGCCACCCCGGCGGTTCCGTACGGCGTGGTCGACGCCGACATCACCGTCGAGAACGCCAAGCTGGTCAACGTCACCATCGGCGGCACCCCGACGCCGCTCTGCAACATCATCTCGGGCGCCAACTGCGTGACCGACCCGCAGGGCAGCTGGGCCCGCCAGCCCGACTCCATCGTCGGCGCCGGCACCGCCATGAACGCCTACCACCTGCGCGCGAACTTCGCGGCGATCTCCGCCAACATCGCCGCGCCCTAGTCTCGCCTCCGCGCCGCGCACCCCGTGGCGCCGAATCCACTCCACCTGACAGCATTCATGCCCGCCTGAACCGCATCACGTCCTGGCTTTACCCAGGACGCGATGCCGCCGTACTGTGCGGCCGAAACGCTTACCGGTTCGGCGCGCTGGTGGCTTGCGCGTCGACCATCTCCAGCAGCCGCGACACCGCGGCAAGAGGATCGTCCTGATGTGGTCGACGCTGCGTAGGGTCTACTGGATGATCGCCGTGGTCCTGGTATCAGGATGTAGCGGCGGTGGTTGCTCGGGCTGTGCGGGGGGCGCGATCGCGCCGATCCCCGGGGGCTATCCGCTCGCGCCGGAGACCCGCATCCCGCGCGCCGCCCAGGTGCGCCTCTCCGAGAACGGCCTCAACCGCATCGAGGCCGTCGCGCCCAGCCTGCTCGGCGGGCTCGTGGGCACGGGCATCCCGGTGCCGACGCTCTCGCAGAACCTCACCGTCGGCCGCGCCATCGTGTGCCCGTCGGGGATGTGCAACATCGCGATCACGCTGCCCACCACCGGCGCGCTCGACCTGAGCTTCGGCGACCCCAACGCCATCAACGTGCGCGCGCGCATCATCGTCAACGGCGACATCCCCATCCGCGCCTGCGTCGGCTCGTGCAGCGACTCGTGCGGCGGCTTCCTCTGCGGCACCATCGCGTCGCCGACGCTGAACATCAACACCACGCGCGGCAGCCACCCGTACATCGGCGTCTCGACGAAGGCGACCATCCGCCGCGACACGCACGCGCCGCGGATGAACTACCACCGCGCCGACCTCGTCTCCCCGACGGGCTCGGGCGACGTCGTGCAGCTGACGCCGGGCGAGGACATCGAGGACGCCGACATCAGCTGCACGGGCAGCTGGGTCTGCGGCATCGTGAACCTCCTGCGCGGCACCATCATCGGCCAGGTGCGCGGGCAGATCAGCGGCGCCCTCGGGCCCATCTCCGCCGCGCTCGCGCAGCGCTCGACCCCGAACCCGCCGGGCTGCCCGACGGGCACGATGGACCGCAGCGGCACCTGCGTGTACCCCGACAACACCAACGTCCCGACGCTCATCGGCACCGACGGCGCGGGCAACTTCGGCGCCCTCTTCGCGTCGCTCTCGCCCGGCGTGCGCGCCAACGTGCGCTACACGCTCGCGGCCGGCGACCCGACCGCCGACGCCCAGGTCGTCAACGGCGGCATGAGCATCAACATGTTCGGCGCGATGCAGTCGGCCGCCCACAACGCGTGCGTGCCGCGCGTCGCGCCGCCGGCCATCCCGACGATCCCCGAGTACATGGCCCTGCGCGCCAACGTGGTGCCCGGCACCACGACGCCCGCCGACCTCGGCATCGGCATCGCCGAGGAGTACCTCAACTACGCCGCCTTCCACCTCTGGGACGCCGGCACCCTCTGCCTCGGCGTCGGCACCAACCTCAGCCAGCAGATCTCCGCCGGCACCTTCAGCATCCTCCCGGCCCTCAGCTCGATGCGGCAGCTGCTCTTCCCGCAGACCACCGGGCCCGTCGCGATCCTGCTGCGCCCGCAGCAGGCGCCCGTCGTGCGCCTCGGCCGCGGCACCAACGTCGACACCGACCCGCTGCTCAACATCCGCCTGCCCCGCCTCGCGCTCGACTTCTACGCGTGGAGCGAGGAGCGCTACGTGCGCTTCATGACCCTGACCACCGACGCCGTCGTCGGGGTCAACCTCGAGAGCGACGCCGGCGGCCTGCGCCCGCGCCTCGGCATGCTGCGAACCGAGAACATCAGCGTCACCAACAACACCCTCCTCTCGAACAACCCGGCCCTCATCGGCACGTCGCTGCAGGCGATCCTCGCGCCCGCGCTCGGCATGCTCGGCGGCGGGCTCGCGCCGATCAGCATCCCGGGCTTCGACGTGCCCGGCAGCGGCGGCATGTCGCTCGGCCGCGTGGCGATCAGCATCCCCGCCAACGGCGTGCAGGGCGTCACCGAGGGTGAGCACCGCTTCCTCGGCCTCTTCGCCGGCATCGCGTTCACCCCCGCCGGCGCGCGCACCAGCACGGTGCAGCTCGACACCGAGGCCGCCCTCGACAACGTCCAGATCAACCGCGACTTCTTCACCGTCGACGGCTTCCGCCGCGAGAACCTGCCGCGCGTGAGCTTCCACGTCGGCACGCCGAACGACTTCGGCCACGCGGCCGAGTACAGCTGGCGCCTCGACCGCCAGACCTGGTCGAGCTTCTCGACCGAGACCCGCTACGAGGTCCAGGACTTCGCGCTCGCCAGCCCCGGCGTGCACACCATCGAGGTGCGCGCCCGCGTCGCGGCTGAGCCCCAGAGCGCCGACGCCGAGCCCGCGACCTTCAGCTTCGTTGTCGACCCGGTCGCCCCCGAGCTCGCCACGCACTTCGACCACGACGACGTCGTCGCCGAGGCCACCGACAACCAGACCGGCGCGCTGGAGTACTCGTTCCAGTTCGACGGCGCGCCCGCCACGGAGTGGGGCGCCTCGGACCGCGTCGCCGTCCCCGAAGGCGCCGTCCGCATCGTGGTGCGCGTGCGCGACGCCGCCGGCAACGTCACCGAGCGGGTCACCACCCGCCAGGCGCTCATCCGCGGCGGCGCCACCACCGACGCCGGCGGCGGCGGCTGCGGCTGCCGCGTCGGCGGCCCGACCCA
>JAQBQI010000228.1 GCA_028287085.1 Myxococcaceae bacterium | reverse complement strand
CGTGGCGCTGCTGGCGGCGGGGCTGCTGGTGGCGGTGCGGCGGCGGCGCGCGAGGTGAGCGGAGGGCGCCGGCGGCGTGGTCCGCCCCGGCGCCGTCGTTCGACGACTGAGGCCTGGCGTCGGGTGGCTCGCCCTCGGCCGGCGCATGCCACGAGCGCGTCGAGTGGATCGGCCGCGCCCGGTCAGCAGGCCGTGCAACGGCCGGCGACGGTTCAGCGCGCCGCAGCGTCGACGCGAACCGGCGTTTCGCCCGCGTCAGGGGAAGACGGTTCGCTCGACGAACAGGCCACGAGCGCCCCGACAACGACGAGTGCGATTCTGCTCACTGCCCTCATCGACCCCCCACCGGCAGCGGTGCCGACCTGACGCGACCCCTATCGAACCCGCGCCACGTCGGCCATTGAGCGCAACGGGGGCCCGCCGCGACGTCGGCGGCTCCCTCCGGGCGGCGGCGGCGCCCGGATCGGGTGCATCCTCGCGGAGTGAACCCCATCGAAGCCTGGCTCGCCGCCCGCGACGCGGACTCCCTCGATCGCACCTGGCGGGCCCTCGACGCCCGCGAGCTCGCCGACGTCGCTCCGCCCGCCGCCCGCGTCTGCGAGCAGGCCGCGGCGCGCCTCGCGGCCGAGCTCCTGGGCTGGCCCGTCGAGCGCGTCGCGTGGCTGGCCAACAACCCCTACGACCGCTCGAGGCCCTCGCCTCCCCCGCGCGACCTCCGCCAGGACGTCGCGCGCTGCTACCTGGAGAACGCCGTCGACTTCCGCGCGGCCTGCTCCGAGACCTGGTCGGTCTGCGAGGACCGCGACGGCGCGCGCGGCGTCCAGCGCGTCGTCGTGGGCTTCGGCCTCGACGACGGATCCCGCGACGGAGGCGGCGGCGGCGGTTCGGTGGCGCGCGTCTTCGACCTCGACGCGGGCTTCGCGGTGAGCGTGGTGCTCTGCGGTCGCGAGGTGTCGATCGTCGCGCCCGACGGCGCCCGCGCCGCGATCGAGGCGCGCGCGCGGCGGGCGCTCGACCTGTACCTTTCCAACGTCCCGGCCCGCGTCGAGGGGTGGACGGGGTACGACCACGCCCGCCTGCGCGGGCTCGTCGCGACGCTCGCCGCCGCGGTCGACGGAGGTTTCGCGGGCAGCGAGACCTGGGCCGGGACGCGCACCGCCACCGAGGCCGCCACGGACTACCGCGAGACGCGCCTGGAGAGCCTCGCGTGGCGCTTCGCGGAGCCCGGCGGCGGGGCGCGTGCGCTCACGATGAGCGAGTACTACGTCGAGGGGGGTGAGGCCCGCGTGGTGGCGAGCGCGGAGGTCGAGGGGCTGTCGTGGGGCTCGCTCCTCGTCGTGAGCGTCGACCTCGGCCCGGCGGACGCCTGGAGCGCGTCAGTGAGCCAGCGGTTGTCGCGCGCCCAGCTCGACGCGGTCGCGGCGGCCTTCGCGCGCGTCGACGGCGCGCGGCTCGGGTAGCGCGGGCCCCGGAGGGTCGCGCCTGGAGTCACGCGGCGGGGAGCGACGCGGCGGGGAGCGACGCGGCGGGGAGCGACGGCGGGGTGGTCGCGACCGATCGGCCCGACGCGGGCGCGATGGCCGGCAGCGGCGGCTTGCCTACGGGCGGGCGTAGGTGCCGGTGAGGGTTCCGTGGGCGAGCACGTGGCCGCGGAGCATGAAGCGCACGAGGGCGGCGCTGCTGCCGGGCGGCGCGCCGAGGGCGGGCGTGTCGAGCGCGTACACGCTGAAGCGGTAGCGGTGCGCGGGGCCGGGCGGCGGGCACGGTCCGCCGTAGCCGGTGGCGCCGAAGTCGGAGCGGCCGTGGTGCGCGCCCGCGGGGAGCGCCGCGTCGGTGCCGCCGTTGTCGGGGAGCGCGCGCGTGTCGGCCGGGAGGTCGTACGCGACCCAGTGGTAGAAGCCCGTCCCGGTGGGGGCGTCGGGGTCGTGCACGATCACCGCGAAGGAGCGCGTGCCCTCGGGGGTTCCGGACCACTGGAGGGCGGGCGAGTGGTTGTCGCCGGTGCAGCCGAAGCCGGCGAAGACCGTGCCGTTGGGCATGGTGGCGCCCTCGGCGAAGGCGTCGCTGGAGAGGCGCAGCGTGGCGGGCGCCGGTGCGCCGTCGGGCCCGGTGGGCACGTACGCGACGGAGTCGGCCGTGGCGGCGCGGGCGGTGGTGTCGGCCGCGGGGGCGGCGACCGTGTTGTGGGCGCACGCGGCGAGCGCGAGCGCGGCGACGAGGGAGAGTCGTTGCATAGGCGCGGGAGTGAAGCCGATGCGGGCGCACGCGCGCAACGGGGGAAGTGAGCACTCCGGGGCCTCGGGGTGAGCAGGACGGCGGTGGTCATCGTCAGTGCTCGGAGGGGAGCGACGGGCCACGCCCGCAAACCCCGGCCTCGCCCGTCGGGGAGCAAACACCGACGTCCGCAGTCCCCGGCCTCGCCCGCCGGGGAGCAAGCACCGACGTCCGCAGTCCCCGGCCTCGCAGGGCGCGGGTGGCGGTCGTGGGTCCCGATCACCACAAGCACTCTATCGGGCTGTCATCGGCACTTGCTCGACTCCGACATATGTCAGCCCGTGGGGAGAGAGACAGGCGATCGCGGATGGGGTCGGCTGCGGCCCTCCGGGCGAGGCCGGGGATTGCGGACGTCGGTGCTTGCTCCCCGGCGGGCGAGGCCGGGGACTGCGGACGTCGGTGCTTGCTCCCCGGCGGGCGAGGCCGGGGACTGCGGACGTCGGTGCTTGCTCCCCGACGGATCGGA
>JAQBQI010000151.1 GCA_028287085.1 Myxococcaceae bacterium | reverse complement strand
TCGCCGAGGAGCAGCACCTCCATGCCGGCGGCGCGCAGGGCGGCCGCGCCGAGGGGGCCCGACAGCGGCGCGGGGTCGAAGAGCAGCACGCGCAGGCCCTCGTGCGAGGGCGGGGCGGCGGGCTCGGCGCCGGGCGCGGTCTCGAGGGCGAGGTCGCACCAGAAGCGGCTGCCGACGCCGACCTCGCTCGCGACCTCGACGGTGGTGCCCATCATCTCGGCGAGGCGGCGGGCGATGGAGAGCCCGAGCCCGGTGCCCCCGAAGCGCCGCGTGAGCGAGCCGTCGCCCTGCGTGAAGGGCTGGAACAGCGTCGCCATCTTGTCGGCCGCGACCCCGATGCCGGTGTCGGCGACCTCGACGCGCACGACCGCGCGGCGGGCCTCGCGCCCGCGCACCGACAGCGCCACGGTGACCCCGCCGCGCTCGGTGAACTTCACCGCGTTGCCCACGAGCGCCGAGACCAGCTGGCTCACGCGCGTGGCGTCGCCGCGCAGGCGCTGCGGGAGGTCGCGCGGCACGTCGAGCGCCACGTCGAGGCCCTTCTCGAAGGCCCCCGCGGCGGCGCCGCGCACGACCTCCTCGACGGTGCCGGCGAGGTCGAAGGCGGCGCTCTCGAGCTGCATCGCGCCCGCCTCGAGGCGCGAGAAGTCGAGCACGTCGTTGATGATCCCGAGGAGGTTCTGGCCCGAGTGCTCGAGCATGTCGAGGTAGCCCGCCTGGTCGCGGCTGAGGGGCGTCTCGCGCAGCAGCGCCGTCATGCCCATCACGCCGTTCATCGGGGTGCGCAGCTCGTGGCTGACGTTGGTGACGAACTGCGACTTCACGATCGAGGCCTGCTCGACGAGGCCGTAGGCGTGGGTGAGCTCCTTCACCCGCTGGTCGAGCTGCCGCTGGTTGTCGCGCAGGGCGTGGAGGGTGCGGGCGTTCTCCAGCGCGATCACGATGGTGGGCCGGAGGAAGTCGGCCAGCTCCTCGTACTCGGTGCGCGCCGCGCCGGCGGGGATCCACAGCTGCAGCCGCGCGGCCGCCGCCCCCGGCGACTGGGCGAACTCCATCAGCAGGTCGGCCTCGGCGGCGCCGCGCTCGCCCGCCGACTTGCGCAGCGCGTGCGTGCCCTCCTCGTCGGCGACGTCGCACTCGATCGTGACGTGGGCGAAGCCGGCGACCTCGGCGAGGCTCGCCGCGATGGTCTCGAGGGTGCGCTCGAGGTCGAGCGCGCGGAGCATCGCCTCGCTGATGCGGTGGGCGACGCTGAGCTGACGGGTGTGCAGCGACAGGGCGGTCTGCGCCGCGGCGATCTCGCGGTACTGCCGGATGAGGCTCTCGTTGGCGTCGCGCAGCTCGCGCCCCGCCTGGCGCACCGTGAAGGGCCACGTGACCGTGCGGCGCAGCGACGCGAGCCGGCCGCCGCCGGGGGGGAGCGTCACGCGGTAGCGCGCCCCGAAGGGCGTGCGCTCCATCTCCACCTCGGCGAAGTCGAGGTTGAGGATGGTGGGCACCGACGCGAGGCCGCCGATGGTGGTGTAGTAGAACTCGTCGCAGGGCTCGTAGCCGGCCTGCACGAGCATCTCGACGACGAGGTGGCGGTCGTCGATGACGAGGCACTTGGCGGTCATGCAGGCGAAGAGCTGCTGCCCCGGCCCGTTGGGCTGGCACCAGTACTCGTAGATCTCGCGGGTGTTGAAGAGCAGCCGCGCCACCAGGGAGATGGGCACGAGCAGGGGCGAGGCGATGTGCGTGCGGCCGATCGTGGCGAGCTCGGCGCGGGTGAACACCTCGCCGAGGTTGCCCATCACGAGGCGAAACTCGCTCCAGTCGATGCGCGCGTTCTTGTCGGCGAGGGTGGCCGGGGAGACGCCGGTGCCGCGGCAGACCGAGGCCGGGTCGACGCCGCGGCGCTCGAGCTCCGTCAGGAAGATCTCGAACACCCGGCAGGAGACTTCCTTCATCCGACCCTCCGCGCGCGCCGCCGACCCATGCGCGCCCTCAATCCTTGCTCACGAAGTTGCTCAGCTGCTGGTTGCGCCCGTCGTTGGCGAACATCACCCCCGGGTCGGTGCGGATGTCCAGCACCACCGGGCGCACGCCCTGGAACACCTCGGGCCCGAGCTTCGCGAAGTCTTCCGCCGTGCGGATGACCACGCCGTGGGCCCCGTGGGCGCGGGCCAGCGCCGCGAAGTCGACGGCGGGCCCGTCGGCCGACAGCGCGCGCCCGTAGACCCGCTCGAAGCCCGCCTCGACCATGCGCATGCGCCCGTCGTTGAGGATCGCGAACACCACCCCGATGTCGTACTGGACGCAGGTGTTCAGTTCCATGCCGAACATCTGGAAGCCGTAGTCGCCGCAGATGGAGACCACCGGGCGGTCGGGCGCGGCGTACTTGGCGCCGACGGCCATGCCGATGCCCGAACCCATCGACCCGAGCCCCATGCCCGCGAGGAAGCCGTCGGGCAGGTCGACCTTCAGGTAGTGCAGCGCGAACATCAGGTGCTCGCCGATATCCGACGTGAAGATCGTGTCCGCCGGGAAGTACTTCTGGATCAGCGAGACGACGCGGGCGGGGTGCAGCACCGGGCGGTCGTCGGCGGCGTCCTCGGGCGCGTGGTAGACGATGCGCGGCTCGGAGTGGCCGTAGGGGCGCGAGCGCAGCCGCGAGATGATGCCCGGGAGCACCTGGTGCGCGGCGCCGACCAGCCCGAGGTCGACGTGGTAGTTCTTGCCGATCTGCGAGCCGTCGATGTCGATCTGGATGAAGGTCCCGGTGGGCTGGAGGGTGGGGTTCCAGCTGTTGGTGGAGGTCTCGCCGAGGCCGCAGCCGATGGCGAAGATCACGTCGGGGTTGTCCTGGATGTACTTGTTGGCCGAGAGGTGGCCGCCGTAGCCGAAGACCCCGAGCGACAGCGGGTTGCGCTCGGGGAAGAGCCCCTTGCCCTTCGGCGTCGTCGCCACCGGCATCTGGAGCATCTCGGCCAGGATGCGGATCTGCGTCACGGCCATCGGGTGCCGCGCCCCGGAGCCCACCAGGATGAGCCCCTTGCGCGAGGCCATCAGGGTCTTGGCCGCGCGGTCGATCACCCCCTCGTCGAGCACGAAGGTGGTCGAGACGTTCGACGAGCTCACCGACGGCACCACGCTCTCGCAGGCCACGTCGATGGGCAGCGACAGGAACACCGGGCCGCGCCGCCCCGAGAGGGCCGTGCCCACCGCGCGCCGCACCACCGCCGAGGCGCTGCGCGGGTTGAGGATCGTCGCCTGGTACTTGGTCACCGAGCGCACCATCCCCTGCAGGTCGAGCTCGTACTTCGAGCCCTCCTGGAGGGCGCCGCGGCCGAAGTTCTTGCGGGCGACCTCGCCGCCGATCACCACGATCGGGACGCCGTCGGCGAAGGCCGAGGCGAGGCCGGTGATGGCGTTGGTGAGCCCGGGGCCCGAGGTGACCAGCACGCACGGCAGCTTGCCCATGAGCGAGCAGCCCGCGGCCATGAAGAGCGACGCCGTCTCGTGGCGGTTGTGGATCACCCGCGCGGCGGGCGAGTCGATCAGCGCGTCGTAGATCGGCGAGATGGCGCCGCCCGGGATGCCGAAATAGTTGGTGACCCCGAGCTCGCGCAGGGTGTCGACGATGATGTTCGCGACCCGCCGCGCAGTCGGCGCCACCCGGAGGTGCGAACTGGGGCTGACGCTGGAGCCAGGCTTGGCGGTCGACACTGGGGACATGACATCTCGCTTCTTCCGAAGGCGATGGACTCCCGCCGGAGGTCGCTCGGTCGGTCGTCATCATATCGTCTCCCGGTCGGTGGAGAACAGTCCAGGCTGTCGCTTCGCGCGCTGGATTTTTCTCCCGGCCGCGCTCAGGGGCCGCCCAGCGACGGGAGCGTTACCGTGAAGCGCGTGCCGCCGGGGGCGAGGTTCTCGGCGCTGACCGCGCCGCCGTGCAGCTCGACGAACTGCCGCACCAGGTAGAGGCCCAGCCCGAGGCTGCGGGGGTGCCGGCCGCCGTCCCGGCCGCGCGTGAGGAAGCCGAAGATCGCCTCGCGCTCCTCGGGGCCGACGCCCGGCCCGGAGTCGTCGACGTCGATGCGCACCTCGCCGCGGCCCGCCGGGGACTCGACCGTCGCGCAGCGCACCGCGATGCGGCCCCCGGCGGGCGTGAACTTGATCGCGTTGCCGAGGAGGTTGGTCAGCACCTGCGCGAGGCACAGTGCGTCGCCCAGCAGGCGCGGCGCGCCCGCGACCTCGGAGGTGATCTCGACGGACTTCTCTGCCGCCAGCGGGCGCACCGCGTCGACGGTGTCGTCGACGAGCGCCCGCGCCTCGATGACCTCGAAGCGCAGCTTGGTGAGCCCCGAGGCGAGCGCCGAGGCGTCGAGCAGGTCGGCCACCAGCGAGGCCTGCAGCAGCCCCTGGCGCTGGATGGCCGCGAGGCCCCTGGCGCGCTCCTCCTCGGTGGCGCGCGGGTCGCGGAGCATCTTCGTCCAGCCGACGACGATGTTCACCGGGCCGCGCAGCTCGTGGGCGAGCACCGCCAGCGAGCGCTCGCGGGCGTCGAGCATCGACTCGGCCGCGCGCCGCGCCTCGCTGGCCTCGGCGAGCTGCGCGGCGAGCGCGGCGTTCTCCCGCTGGAGCCGGCGCACCGACTCGGCCTGCTCGAAGAGCGCGCGGCCCAGGGCCTCGACCTGGCCGTCGCCCTCCGCGGGCGCGCGCGCCGGCTCGTCGACCTCGCGCGCGCTCCAGAGGAT
>JAQBQI010000131.1 GCA_028287085.1 Myxococcaceae bacterium | reverse complement strand
CGGCGTCGCGGTGCGCGGCCACGCCTTCGTCTTCGGACCGCCCGGCGGGCGCGTGCGCGACGGGGTCGTCACGGTGCTCGAGCACCCCGGCTGGTGCGCGCGCACCGACGCCGACGGGGCCTTCGCCATCGCGGGCTTCGCGCCCGGCGAGCGCGCGACCTTCGAGCTGCACCACCCCGCGCAGTGGCCGATCCTCACGGGCACCGTCGTCGTGCCCGCGGGCGGCGCCGAGCGCGTCGGCTTCCAGTCCCCGTCGCCCGCCATGGTGCGCCTGCTCGCCCAGTCGGTGCGCGTCACGCCCGACCCCGCGCGCTGCCAGATCGCCACCACCGTCATCGCCGGCGGCTTCACCGGCTACGACCCGGGCGGCCACGGGGAGGTCGGCGCCACCGTCACCATCGATCCGCCGGTGCCCGCCGAGGCCGGGCCCATCTACTTCCGCTACCTCGGACCGGGCGCCATCGTGCCCGACCGCGCCCTCGCCGCCACCTCCCTCGACGGCGGCCTCGTCTTCGTGAACGTCGCCCCCGGCGACTACGTGCTCACCGCCCGCAAGGACGGCGTGCGCTTCACCCGGGCGGCCGTGCATTGCCGCGCGGGCGCGCTCGTCAACGCCGCGCCCCCGTGGGCGCTCCAGACCTACTGATTCAGGCGGCTCGTGCGGATGTCCGGTCGCGGCGCCCCGCGTGCGGTGGGGGAGAAAGAACCGCCAGGGCGCAAGGGTCGCAAGGAGCAGGAGGATGAGAAGCACGAGGACGAGGACGAGGAGTTCGCAGGATCTGAGCTTCTGAAGGCCCATCCCTTCTCAGCCTTCTGATCCTTGCGACCCTTGCGCCCTGGCGGTTCTTGCTCCGCCACCACACGCGGAGCGCCGCGACCGGACAACATCGGCGACCGCGTGAATGAGGGCGCGGGTCTATCCCCCCGCCCAGTCGACGCAGTCCTCGTCGGTGTGGAGGTTGTTCACCGGGAGGTCGAGCGTCAGCGAGCGGATGACCATGCGCGCGCCGTTGACCACGTTCTCGCAGCGGCCGTTGGTGTACTGGCGCACCTCGCGCGCCCGCACGTTGCGAAACTCCACCCGCATGCGCGTGCCGATGGGTGAGCTGCGCTGGAGCTGGTGGAAGACGACCTCGCCCTCGTAGGCGAGGTAGCTGTGCTGGGCGCTCCAGGTGGGCTCGGTGACGATGCCCGAGAGGCTGGAGAGGATGAAGGGGCGCGTGCCGGCGCGGGCGCGGGAGAGGTCGATGGTGTCGCCCGTGGCGGGGCCGCCGTTGTTGAGGAAGTCGTAGAAGCGCAAGGCCACCATGGCGTTCTCGGTGTCCTCGACGAAGACGAAGAGCGAGCCGTCTTCGGGGCGGTAGCACTGCATCGACCAGTTGAAGTGGATGGTGTCGAGCGTGAGCACCGGTCCCGTGCTGGTCGCCGGGACGGGGTCGCTGCACAGGCCCGTGCCCGTGTTGCCGAGGTCGGCGGGGACGGTGGTCCCGACGTCGCGCGGAGCGGTGCCGCGGTCGGCCGGGACGGTGGTGCCCGCGTCGCGCGGCGCGGCGCCCGGCGTGGCGCAGAGCGGGACGTAGCCCGGGCCGGGGTAGCAGTCGTCGTCGCGGTCGCAGGCGCAGCGCGGTTCGCCCGGCCAGCACCAGCGGATGTGGCCCGCGGCGTTGCGGGGCTCGGCGTTGCGGTCGAGGGTGACGGCCTCGTAGACGCAGCCGGCGTCCATCGGGGTGGTGGGGCTGCCCGCGTCGATGGGGGTGACGGGCGTGCCCGCGTCGACGGGAGTGACGGGCGTGCCCGCGTCGACGGGCGTCACGGGGGTGCCCGCGTCGACGGTGACGGCGGCGCCGCGGTCGGTGGGCGACGCGGCGTCGACCTCGGGCGCGGCGGCCGGTTCGTCGCCGCAGCCCGCGGCGAAGAGCGCGGCCGAGACCAGCAGGACCAGGGGGCGCGGCGCGGTTGTCACGATGGGGGCGAGAGTTGTCGCGGAAGGGGGGCGGACGTCAACCGGGCGGTCAGGGGACGGCCACCCCGAGGTCGATGGTCACCTGGAGCGGCTGCACGCCCATCGGGCTCGGGGCGGCTGTCATCGGCGACGGGACGAACTGCGGCGCGAGCGTCGGGCGCGGGCACAGCGCGGCGGCCTCCGGGAGACCGCGCAGGCGGGCCCAGACGCAGCGCTGCTCGGCGGTAGGCGCGAGCGGCTGCACCCGGGCCCCGACGCCGATCTCGGCGGCCGCGCCGACGGTGATCCACCGGGTGAGCAGCCACGCCTCGTCGGCGGGCTGGAGGCGGCCGTCGGCGCCCACCGGGAGCGCGCGCCCCGCGTAGGTGATGCGCAGGTCGGCCGGGCAGCCGACGGTCGCGCGCCACGTGCCGGCGCGCTCGCTCTCCGTCACGCGGTGGTAGTTGGGCAGCGCGAAGGCCAGCACCATGGTCGCGATCGCGTCGACGGAGAGGATCGAGGCGAGCACGCCGAGGCCGACGGAGGGCGACTCGTCGCGGGTGGCGCCGAACCAGGTGGCCGACGCGATGGCCGCCTCGCCGACGGCGATGAAGCCGTAGGTGATGCGGCCCACCGTGTCGATGCCGTGGGTGTCGAGCCGCACGCGCTCGCGGGCCGCGCGCTCCCGCTGGACGCAGCGCACCTTGAGCGGCTCGAGCTCCGCGGTGATCTCGCTGCGCCGCTCGCGCGCCCCGAGGGGGGTGACCGACTCGTGCGAGCTCGTCGAGGGGAGCGATCCGCCGAGGGCGAGCACGCCCGTGAGGGCGGCGCAGCCGACGGACTGGCTGCCGGCAACGACGGGGGCGAGGAGCAGGAGGAGGCGCCGCATCCCGCACTCTACGCCGCCGACGCCGCCGGGTTGACCGCGCACCCGCGGCGCCGCGAGACTGCGCGGCGGAGGGCACCGGGCCATGCCACGTGAGCTGCGCGCGTTGATCGGGGTCGTGGGCTTCCTGTCGTTCTACGGGCTCATCATGTGGGCGGCGCTGCGGTGGGCGCGGTCGCGCCTGTTGAACCGGGCGCGCCTCGCGGCCGGGTCGCTCACCGCGGTGGGCGCGCGCGTGCTCGAGGTGCGGCCGAGCCCGGGCTGGCAGCGCCCCGCCGAGGTCGACTTCGAGCTCGACGGCCGCCGCGCGCGCTTCGACGTGCGCTACTACGGCCGCGACTGGGTGCTCTGCTCGGTGCGCGTCGAGTCGCCGCCGCTGCCCGCGCTGCTGATCCGCGCGGAGGGGGCGGCCGACCGCGTGGGCAAGTCGCTCGGGCTCATGCGCGAGGTGCAGCTCGGCGACGCCGACTTCGACGCCGCCGCGTTCATCACCGCGGCGGCCACCGACGAGCAGGTGCGCGCGGTGCTGCAACCCCCGGAGGTGCGCCGGCTCGTGCGCGAGGTGCTCCGCCTCGGGTACCGCGTCGACATGTCCCGCGACGGGCTGCGGGCCACGCGGCTCGACTACGCCCTCCACGCCTTCGACGGCTCCCCCGTTCCGGGCGTGATGCGCGCCCTCGAGGGCCTCGTCGCCGCGCTGCCGCGGGTCGACCCCGGCACCCTCGTGCAGCCCCGCGTCAGCATGGTCTCCCTGCCCGCGGTCGTGGCGCTGCTCGGGTCGGCCGCCGCCTTCGTCGCGCTGCTCGTCCTCGTGCCCGTGCTGCCCGCGCCGCTCGACGACGCCGACTCCGTGCGCGCGCTGAGCCTCGGGCTCGTCGCGTGGCTGCCCGCGACGGTCGCCTTCGTCGCGCTGCTGCGCCGCAGGGTGCGGAGCATGGTGGAGGTCTTCGTGGTCGCGCTGGCGCTGTTCGTCGGGGTGCCGTCGCTCACGGCCAGCTGCCTCTTCGCGGCCAACTCGCGCCTCGACCACAGCGCGGCCACCACCCGCCGCGCGCAGGTGCTCTCGCGCCAGCGCCGCGACAGCGAGCTCTACGTCACCCCGTGGGGGCCGGGGCCCGCGCGGCAGAAGGTGGGCGTCGCGCGCGCGATCTGGCGCGAGACGCAGGTGGGCGACACCATCGAGGTCGACACGCACCCGGGCGCCCTCGGGTGGACCTGGACCTCCGACGTGCGCCGCCTGCCGTAGTCGATGCGCACCCGCGCGCGCCGTGGGAGCGAGAGAGAACCGCAAGGGCGCAAGGGTCGCAAGGGACGGAGGGGAAAGGGAGGGATGAGCGAGGCGTCGCCCACGCGAGACGAACACTTCGGGCGTCTGACCGCCCATCCCTTCCGTGCCTTGCGACCCTTGCGCCCTTGCGGTTCTCGCTCCCGCGGCGCGCGCGGGACGGCGCCTCCCGACGCTGCCGCTCAGCCGCCGCCGTGCATCTGCGAGGCGCTGGTGACCTGCTGCACGGGGCGCACGGCGCACACCTCGGGGCCGCCGAAGCGCACCGCGGCGACGTGCCAGAAGTCGTTGGCGTCGCTGCCGCCGCGGTCGCCGACGAGGTCGCGCTCGAAGCGGGCGACGCGCTGCTCGCCGCAGTAGATCACCACGGTGGCGTGCGTGGGACCGTGGTGCTGGTGCGACGAGTAGAAGTGCACGCCGACCTGGTAGTCGCGGTCGACGTTGGGGGTGTCGACGCGGATGTTCTCGGGCCCCTCGCCGTCGACGTCGTCGGTGTCGAGCCAGCGGCGGCGGCCCTCCTCGACCACGGTCGTGTCGGGCGTGCGGTTGGCGTAGTAGCAGTCCTGCGGGGTGAACCAGTGGGCCTCCGGGTCGCCGAGGGCGTGGAGGTCGACGTCGGTGGCCTGGGTGTTCCAGCTGAGCTCGACGCGCAGGCCGTGGCCGAGCATCGCGACGGCCGTGTCGCACTGCGCCGTGGTGCCGTCGGGGTTGCGCGCCTCGGCGTGCACCGTGAAGTCGCCGACGATCACCGACGTGAAGGGCACCTCCGGGCCGCTCGCGACGACCGAGTCGGTGTCGTGGTCGTCGTACTGCGCGGCGAAGCGGTAGGCGCGGGTGTCGCCGGGCGCGGCGGTGACGCTCCAGCGCACGCGGGCGCCGGGCTGGGCGCCGGTGGTGCGCAGCGTGACGGGCGTGCCGGCGAGGGCGCGCGCGGGCGCCGGGCAGTGCAGCGCCGAGGCGGAGCCCGCGACGACGAGCGGGTCGGGGCTGGCGACGGGCGAGACGACCGTGACGCGGGTGAGGTCGGTGACGGTGTGAAACGACGGCCCGCACGCGGCGAGGAGCGGGAGGGCGAGGGCGACGAGGCGGCGGGTGGGCATCGGGTGGTGGGCTCCTTCGACGGAGCAAACGCCCGGAGGGTCTACGGGCTTACAGGCGTCGTCGCCGTCGTCGCAGCGCGCCTGCCGCGATCAGGCCGAAGAGCAGCGCGCCCGCCCCGGGCGAGCCCGCCCGCGCGCGGACGGAGCAGCCGCCGTCACCCGGGTTGACCGCCGGCGCCACGGCGGGCCCATCGTCGACCGCCGCCCCTCCGTCGAC
>JAQBQI010000130.1 GCA_028287085.1 Myxococcaceae bacterium | reverse complement strand
GGCCGGCGCGCACCGGGTGCACGTCGCCGTCGCCGAGCTGCGCAAGATGGGCCTGCGCGGCGCGCTCGAGCGCTTCGACGCGGGCTACCGCCTCGCGCCCGGGCTGAGCGTGCGGCGCGGCGAGATTTGAGGATCTTTGATTCGAGCGGCAGCCGCCCCTCGGCCTAGACCTCAGCCGTTGGGGGAGAGACGACCGGTGCAAAACCTCTTTGGCCCCTCTTCGACGCCGCACGCGTCGTAAGAGGGGCGAAGAGACTGCCTACGCCTGCCGAGCCCCGCGCGTGGCGGCGACCCACGCGGGATGCGCGCCGACCAGCGCGAGGGCCTGCGCCAGGAGCGTCTTGCCGGGCTCGCCGCGGTGCCAGGTCGAGACGCCGCTCGGGTGCGGCAGCGCGATCACGTCGGTCTCGACGCCGTGGAAGACCGCGCGCCGCTGCGCGCCGATGACCCCCGTGAGCAGGCCGCGGTGGCCGAGCACCTGCTCGATGGCCAGGCCCCCCACGGGCAGGATGAGCTCGGGCCGCAGCGCGTCGACCTCGCGCGCGAGGAAGGCCCCGCAGCGGGCGATCTCGTCGCGGTCGGGCTTGCGGTCGCCGCCGCTCGCGGCCTTGCCCGGAAAGCAGCGCGCGACCGCGGCGATGTACACGCGCTCGCGGAAGGTCGCCTCGTCGACGCCCAGCGCCGACTCGAACCATTGAAAGAGGGTCTTCCCCGCCGTCCACGCGAAGGGACGGCCGAAGGAGCCCTCGCGCGGCCCGGGCGCCTGCCCGATGAGCAGCACGCGGCTCAACACCGGCGGCCCGTGCACCACGGGGCCGATCATCGCGGGGCACGCGCGGCAAGCGTCGAGGTCGCGGTGGATCTGCTGCAACAGCGGGAGTCGTCGGTCCATCGGCGGGGGTCGCGAGTCGTAGAGCGTCGCGCGGTCGGACGCCAACTCGTCGCTTGTGGTGGGCGGTCGCGGCGTCGTTCAATCGCCGCCATGCGAACCACGCCGCGCCGGGTCCTGGGCCGCCTGCTCCTCTCCGTCGCGCTCGCGGCGCCCTCCGCCGAGGCGCAGGTCTGCACCGGCGTCGACTACTTCGACCGCTGCCTCGACGCCATCGGCGGCCGCCCCGCCGACGGATCGGGGGCGCGCGACCCGACCCGCATCGTCGACGACATCTTCCGCACCAGCGACACCCCCCCGCGCTTCGCGCCGCAGCTCACCTTCGGGCGGCTGATTCCCGAGCGCAGCGTGATCAACACGCCCTCGTGCACGGGCGGCGTGAGCTCGTCGGTCGTCGACCCGGCGCTCTACCCCTCGGCCAACCCGCGCAGCTACACGGCCTACGTCTGCGTCGACGGCGTGACCCGCGAGGGCGCCGCGCTCTTCGGCGACCGCCTCGACTGGCGCTGGCTCCAGAACGCGCGCGTGCGCAGCGACGGGTCGAACGCCGTCGACGTCGACGACTGCGGCGGCGACCAGGCGCGCTGCGGGTACACCGCGCCCTGGCGCAGCGGCTTCGTCTTCGACCTGCAGGGCGCGGCCAACCGCGTGGTGATCTTCCCCGTCACCGACCACGTCGAGAACAGCTGCCTCGAGGCCTTCGAGTACTCCGTGTACCTCACCGACGACCCCGCCTCGACGGGCTTCGTCGGCGACGGCGAGGCCCCCGACCCCACCCGCTGGAACCGCGCCGTCCTCGTCCGCGGCTTCCTCCGCGGCTGGACCAACAACCCGCTCTCCACCGGCACCGTCGAGGACATGACCGCGCACCCGCTCGCCACCGGCCGCGACGCGGTCGGCGAGGAGGCCATCTCCGACTCGATCACGACCGTGTGGTCGCTGCCCTGCGGGGTGGAGTTCCGCTACGCGGCGGTGGTGCCGGGCAACTACGGCAACCCCGACGCGCGCTGCGCCTTCCACAGCAACGAGGACGAGTTCGACGCCGTCGCGGGCCTCAACGAGGACAACACCGCGGTGTGCGTCGACGCCGACCGCGACGGGTTCCGCGCGGCGGCCTGCGGCGGGCCCGACTGCAACGACGCCGACCCCGCGGTGAACCCCGGCGCCGTCGAGAGCTGCGCCTCGGCGCGCGACCTCAACTGCGACGGCTCGACCCCGCAGTGCCCGACCTCCACCGCCTGCGTGGGCGGGCTCTGCGTCCCGCGCTGCGTCGAGAGCGCGTGCAGCGCCGGCTTCACCTGCGTGCGCCCCGACGGCGGCGCGGCCGACTACTGCGTCCCCGCGCCCTGCGCCAACGTCACCTGCCCCGCGGGCCAGGTCTGCGGCGCCCGCGGCTGCCAGGACCCCTGCGCCGACGCCACCTGCCCGGTCGGCCAGGTCTGCCGCGGCGGCGCCTGCGTCGACCCCTGCGCCGGCCTCGCCTGCCCCTCGCGCCAGCACTGCACGGCGGGCCGCTGCGTGCCCAACTGCCCCTGCGTGCCGTGCGCGGGCGCCACGACCTGCAACGCGACCTCCGGTCGCTGCGAGTCGCCCGGCTGCGCCGCGCTGCGTTGCGTCCCCGGGACCGTGCCCGACTGCACCGGCCCGTCGCCCCGCTGCGTGGGCTCGTGCGTCGGCGTCGTGTGCCCGCTCGGCGCGCGCTGCGACGCGGCGACCAACCGCTGCGTCGCCGACCGCTGCGCCGGCGTCGCGTGCCCGGCAGGCAGCGCCTGCGCCGACGGCGCCTGCACCCGCCTCCCCCCGCCCGACG
>JAQBQI010000087.1 GCA_028287085.1 Myxococcaceae bacterium | reverse complement strand
ACCTTCTCGCCGGCTGCGGTCGCGTCCGAGCCGCCGACCTCGGCCCCGCCGGCCGCGTCGAACCCGCGCGTGGCGCAGGCCGTCGAGGGCGCGCGCGCCGCGGAGGCGTCCGGCCAGCTCGACAAGGCCATCGAGGGCTGGAAGATGGCGCTGCGCCTCGACGCGCAGAGCGCCGAGGCGAGGCCCGCGCTCTCGCGCCTCTACGCCGCCACCGGGCGGTGGAACAACCTCGTCGAGCTGCTGCGCCAGGAGCTGGAGTCGCTCGGCGGCGTGCGCCCCGGCACCGACCTCGCGACCCACCGCGAGCGCAAGGCGGAGATCCTGCGCGAGATGGTGGGCATCTACCGCGACCGGCTCTCGCTCGAGCCGATGGTGGTGCAGACGTACAACGCGCTGCTGCTGCTCGAGCCGGGCGACGCCCCGTCGCTGGTGGCCCTCGCGGAGAGCTACGAGCGCCTCGGCCGGTGGACCGACGTCATCAAGGTGCTCGACCAGCAGGTGGAGCACACCGCCGAGCCGGCCGCGAAGATCGCGCTGCTGCGCCGCGTGGCGAAGCTGTGGGTCGAGCGCTTCAACAACGTCAACAACGCCACGCGCCCGCTCGAGCAGATCGTGGCGCTCGACCCGACCGACGCCGACGCGCTCGCGCAGCTCAAGGACCTCTACACCCGCCGCCGCGCGTGGCGCCCGCTCTTCGACGTGTCGCGCCGCGAGGCCGAGCGCCTCGACGGCGACGCGAAGCGCGACGCGCTGGTCGAGCTCGCGAAGCTGGCCGCCGAGAAGCTCGGCGCCAACGCCGACGCGATCGGGCTCTGGCGCGAGGCGCTGGCGATCGACCCCCGCACGCCGGGCGCGCTCGACGCGCTCGAGCGGCTCACCGAGCGCGAGCGCGACTACGCGGGCCTCGCCGAGGTGCTCGAGCAGCGCGTGCGCGAGACCGACGACGGCGAGCAGAAGGTCGCGCAGCTGATGAAGCTCGGCGCGGTCTACGGCGAGCGCGTGGGCGACCCCGAGCGCTCGATCGAGGCGTGGCGCCGCGTGCTGCAGGTGCAGCCGAAGCACCCGAAGGCGCTGCGGGTGCTCCGCGACGTCTACACGCAGTCGGGCAGCTGGGACCGCCTGGAGGGCCTCTACGACGAGGCCGGCGACCTCGAGGGGCTCGCCGAGGTGCTGAGCAGCAGCGCCGACCGCGCGGCCGCGCCCGCCGACAAGGTGGCGCTGTCGTTCCGCGCGGCGCGGGTCTACGAGGGGCGCCTGCGCCAGCCGGGCCGGGCCTTCCGCAGCTACGAGCGGGTGCTCTCGGTCGACCCGAGCAACGTCCAGGCGGCCGCCGCGCTGGTGCCCATCTACCTCGAGGACGAGCGCTGGTCGCGCCTCGCGCAGCTCTACGAGGTGCTGCTCGGCGCCGTCGCCCCCGACGACCACGCGGCGGCCCTCTCGTACCTGCACAAGCTCCGCGAGATCTCGGCCAGCCGGCTGGGCGACCGCGCGGCCGCGTTCCAGTGGGCCCTGCGCGCCTACCGGCTCGAACCCACCGACCCGGCCCTCGAGGCCCAGGTCGAGGCCAGCGCCGCCGAGGCCGGCGCCTGGCGCGAGCTCGTCGACACCTTCGACGCGCGCGCCGCCGCCACCGCCGACCCGGCCGAGGCCGCCCGCCTGCGCGACAAGTGCGCCGCCGTCGAGGCCGACCGGCTCGGCGAGGTCGACGCCGCCATCGCCCGCTACGAGCGCGCCCTCGCGCAGGCGCCGGGCGACGAGGCCGTCATCCACTCGCTCGACGCGCTCCTGCGCCGCGCCCACCGCTGGGACGACCTGCGCGGGCTCTTCGACCACCGCATCGCGCGGGTCGACGACGCCGCCGGGCGCCGCGCCCTCATCGTCGAGGCCGCCGAGCTCGAGGAGGAGGTGCTCCAGCAGCCCGACGCCGCCAGCGCGCGCTTCCGCGTCCTCGTCGGCGCCGACCCGGCCGACGCGACCGCGCTCGCCGCGCTCTCCCGCCTCGCCGGCGGGGCCGGCCGCTGGGCCGAGCTCGAGTCCACGCTGCTCGCGCGCCACGACCTCGCGTCGGGCCCCGACCGCGCCGAGCTCGCGCTGCAGCTGGGCGCCGTGCAGCGCAACCACCTCGGCAAGGTCGAGGCCGCCATCGGCGGGTACCGCGAGGTGCTCGCGCTCGCCCCGCACCACCCGGGCGCGCTCGACGCGCTCGAGTCGCTGCTGCGCGACGACCAGTGGCGCGTCGTCGCCGCGCAGACCCTCGAGCCCGAGTTCGAGGAGATCGGCGAGTACCGCAAGCTCGCGTGGGTGCTCCAGATCCTCTTCGACGTGGAGGCCGACGCCGACCGCCGCCGCGCGCTGGGGCTGCGCCTCGCGCGCGTCTACGCCGAGCGCCTCGACGACCCGCGCTCGGGCTTCGACCTGCTGCGCTCGATGCTCGACCAGGAGCCCGCCTCCGAGCCGATCGCCAACGCGCTGACCTCGCTCGCGATCGAGGGCGGCTGGACGGCCGAACTCGCCGGCTTCCTCGCGCGGCTCGTCGCGCGCGAGGGCCTCGACCCCGCGGTGCGCGTCTGGCTCGCCCGCCGCACCGCCGCCCTCCACGAAGACCGCAACGGCGACCCCGCCGCGGCCGAGTCCTTCCACCGCGTGGTGATCGAGGGCGGCGCGCCCGAGCCCGTCGCCTTCGAGTCCCTCGAGCGCCTCTACCGGCAGAGCGCGCGCTGGCCCGACCTGCACGCCCTCTACGGCACCTGGGTCGAGCGCCTGACCGACGACGGCGCCCGCGTGGCGCTCTTCGTCGAGGAGGGCCGCCTGCTCGAGGACGTGCTCGACCAGCCCGAGGACGCCGTGCGCGCCCTCGAGCGCGCCGCCGCGCTCGACCCGGCCAACCCCGAGGTCTCCGCCGCGCTCGACCGCCTCTACGAGCGCCTCGGGCGCTGGGAGTCGCTCGTCGCGCTGCTCACCCGCTCGCTCGAGCAGGGCCGCGGCCCCGACGACTCGCAGGAGCTGCGCCTGCGCCGCGCCGAGACCCTCGAGCTCAAGCTCGGGCGCGTCGAGGAGGCCTTCGCCGACTACGAGTCCGTGGTCGAGTCCGACGCCACCAACGCCCGCGCCCGCCGCGGGCTCGAGCGGCTCATCGAGGCCCCGGCGCTGCGCCCGAAGGCCGCGCTGGTGCTGGAGACCCTCTACGACCGCGACGGCGACCCGAGCGCCGAGGGCCTGGTGCGCATGCTCCAGATCCGGCTGGAGTCGACCGTCGCGGGGGCCCCGCGCGCGGGGCTGCACCAGCGCATCGCCGAGCTCCGCGAGATCGTGCTGCACGACCCCGTCGGCGCCCTCGACGCGATCGCGACCGCGACGCTCGAAGACCCGACGCAGACGGAGTTCCGCGACGAGCTGCTGCGGCTGTCGGCCGTGGCGCTGCAGGACGCGCGCGCCGCCGAGACCCTCGAGGAGGTGCTCGAAGACCCGCGCGCCGCCGGCGTGAAGGTGCCCGTGCTGCGCGACCTCGCCGCCATCTACGACGAGCGCCTCATCGACCCGGTGAAGGCCGAGCGCACCTTCCGCCGCCTGCTCGTCGAGGCCGAGGGCGACCGCCCCACCACGCTCGCCGCCGCCGTGGCGCTCGAGCGGCTCTACCGCGCGCTGCAGAACCCGCGCGGCCTCGTCGACGCCCTGCGCCTGCGCGCGCGGCACGAGTCCGACCCGGCGCTCCAGACCTCCCTCCTGGCGCAGGCCGCGGAGATCCTCGAGGAGGAGGTCGGCGACCTCGCGGGCGCCATCGACGCGCAGCGCGGCCGGCTCGACCTCGACGCGGGCGACCTCGACGCCCTGCGCGCGCTCACCCGCCTCTACGAGCGCAGCGGCCAGTGGAACGACCTGGTGCGCACGCTGCGCCGGCAGGCCGAGCTCGTGGGCGACGGCGCCGCGCAGAAGGCCCTGCTGGTGCGCGCGGCCGCGGTGCTCGAGGAGAAGCTCGCCGCGGTGCCCGAGGCGATCGCCCTCTACGAGGAGGTGCTCACGGGCTTCGGGCCCGACCGCGCCATCCACGCGGCGCTCGCGCGCCTGCTGGAGGTCTCCGACCAGTGGGAGGGCCTGCTCGCGGTGGTCGAGCGCGACCTCGCCGTGGCCGAAGACCCGGCCGACCGCCTCGCGCTCATCGTGCGCGCGGCCGACCTGCGCTACCGCAAGACCAACGAGCCGCTGATGGCGGTGCTCGGCTACCAGGAGGCGCTCGCGCTCGACCCGACCACCCCGGCCGCGCGCCTCGCGCTGACCGAGATGCTGCGGTCGGAGTCCACCGGGGTGCCGATCGCGGCGGCGCGGGCGCTCGAGCCCGTGCTGCGGGCCGACGGCGACTGGGCCCGCCTCGTCGACGTGCTCGACCGCATCGCGGCCGAGAGCGACGAGCGCGACGAGCGGCTGCAGGCGCTGTCGAGCGCCGCGGAGGTCTCCGAGGTGGGTCTGTCGGACCCCGGCCGCGCCTTCGAGCGGGCCTCGCGCGCGCTGTCGATCGCGGCCGAGGACGGCGACGCCGCCCAGCGCGTCAGCCACGTGGAGGCGCTCGCGCGCGCCGCGGGCCGGCACCAGGACCTCATCGCGGTCTTCCGCGAGGTGGCCCCCAAGCTGCTCGACGGCGAGCTGCAGCGCGACGTGTACATGCGCGTCGCCGACACCGCGCTGACCAACCTCGCCGACGCGGCGACGGCGCGCGAGTACTTCGAGAAGGCCCTCGAGAACCAGGGGGACTTCGCCCCGGCCCTCGACGCCCTCGAGTCGCTCCACGAGTCGACGCAGAGCTGGGACGAGCTCCTCGCGGTGCTGCGCCGCAAGGTCGAGCTCGCGGAGACCGACGAGGCCCGCCGCGCGCTGCTGCACAAGGTCGCGCGCATCCAGGAGGAGAAGCGCGACGACCAGGCGGGCGCCGTGGAGGCCTACGAGGCGATCCTCGGTTCGGGCTTCGACGCCCCGAGCGCCGCCGCGCTCGAGCGCCTCTACGCGCGGGCCGGCCGCTGGGACGACCTGGCCAACCTGCTGGAGTCGCAGCTGACGCGCGACGGCGCCGACGTCGCGGCGCTGAACTACCGCCTCGGCCGCGTCGCGATGGACCACCTCGGCGACACCGAGCGCGCCTTCGAGAACTTCCACGCCGTGCTCGACCAGGCCGGCGACCACCCGGCCACGGTGGCGGCGCTGGAGGAGCTCGGGCGGCGCCCCGAGCTCGCCGCGCGCGTCGCGACGATGCTCGAGCCGATCTACCGCGCGCGCCTCGACATGCCGAAGCTCATCGGCGCGCTGGAGTCCCGCATCGCGGCGGAGACCGAGCCCGGCGGCCGCGTCGAGCTCCTCTCGCGCCTCGCCACGCTCTACGAGGAGAACATCGGCGACCTCGAGCGCGGGCTCGACACGCACGCCCGCATCTTCCGCGAAGACCCCGCCGACCGCGGCACCTGGGAGACCCTCGACCGCCTCGCGCGGGCGACCGACGCCCACCCGAAGCTCGCCGAGGTCTACGCCTCGACGCTCGACGGCATGACCGTCGACGACGACAACTCCGCCGAGCTCTCCTTCGTCGCGGCGCGGCTGCTCGACGAGCGCGTGCACGACACGGCCCGGGCGCGGAAGTTCTACCGCCGCACGCTCGCCTTCGACGGCGGGCGGCGCGAGGTCTTCGACGCCCTCGAGGCGCTGCTCAAGCGCGAGAGCGCCCACGCCGAGCTGCTCGACCTCTACCGCGACGCGGCCGAGCGCGCCGTCGACCCCGTCGAGCGCAAGGCCTACCTCCACAAGATCGCGGCGATCGACGAGGGGCCGCTGGCCAACCCCGAGCGCGCCATCGCGGACTACCGCGCCGTGCTCGACGTCGACCCGACCGACGAGGCCGCGGTCGGCCGCCTCGACGCCCTGCTCGTGAAGACCGAGGCCTGGCGCGACCTCGCCGACCTCCTCGAGCGCCGCATCGTCGACGCGGTCGACGTCGAGGACCGCTCGGCCCTCCGCTTCCGGCTCGGCCGCCTGCGCGCCGACCGGCTCGACGACGCCCCCGGCGCGGTCGAGGCCTTCCGCGAGATCCTCGAAGACCGCCGCGACCACCGCGTCGCGATCCAGTCGCTCGAGCAGCTCGCGGAGTCCCGGCCCGAGCTGCGGCTCGGGGTGGTCGAGATCCTCGAGCCCGTCTACCGCGAGCTCGACGACTGGGCGCGCCTCCTCGGCGTGCTCGAGACCCGCCTCGGCGCGACGCACGACGCCGCCGCGCGGGCCGAGCTCTACAAGGAGATCGGGCGCATCCGCGAGACCCGCGCGCGCGACCCGAAGCAGGCCTTCGAGGCCTACAGCGCGGCCTTCGCCGGCGACCCGGGCGACGGCGAGGCGCGCGAGTCCGTCGAGCGCCTCGCGGGCGAGCACGGCCTCTGGGACGAGCTGGTGCGCAGCTACGAGGCCGCCCTCGCGGCGAGCGACGACCTCGTGCTCAAGAGCGACCTGCTGCGAGCCATCGCGGCCACGCACGACCAGCGCCGCGGCGACCCCCGCGCGGCCATCTCGGCCTACGAGCGGCTCTTCGCCGTCGACGAGTCGCAGCTCGACGTGCTCGACCAGCTCGAGGGCCTGCACGTGCTGCTCTCCGACTGGGAGGGCCACGTCGAGGTGCTCGAGCGCAAGGTCGCGCGCTCGCTCGACGACGAGCACCGGCGCTTCCTGCTCCACACGGTGGGCGAGTCGCAGCGCGACATGCTCAACAACCCCGCGGCGGCGATCCACGCGTTCCGCCGGGCCCTCGAGCTCGAGCCGTCGGACCTCGTCGCCCTCGAGGCCCTCGACGGCCTGCTGTCGCAGCGCGGCGACCACCGCGGCCTGGCCGAGGTGCTCCAGCAGCGCCTCGACGTCGAGACCGACGCCGCCGTGCGCGCCGAGACGGCCCTCCGCCTCGGGCGCCTCTGGGAGCGCTCGCTCGACGACCCGCACCACGCCATCGACGCGTACCGTCGCGCGCTCGACGAGGGCGCGTCGAACCCCGAAGCCGTCCGCGCGCTCGAGCGCCTCTTCGCGGCGCAGTCGATGTTCCCCGAGCTGCTGGAGAACCTCCGGACGCAGGTCGCGGTCGCGGCCGCGCCGGCCGAGCGCTCGGCCCTGCTGCTGCGCGTCGGCGCGCTCCAGCTGAAGGAGCTGCGCGAGAGCGACGCGGCGCTCGAGAGCTACCGCGAGGTGCTCGCCGCCGAGCCGACCAACGCCGCCGCCCTCGCGGCGGTGCGCGAGATCTCCGACGACGTCGACCAGCGGGTCGCGGCGGTGGAGATCCTCGAGCCGCTCTACCGCGCCTCCGGCCGGTGGGACGACCTCGTGCAGGTGCTCGAGCACCGCCTCGCCTGCATCGACGACCCGGTGCAGCGCGCCTCGGAGCGCCGGCGCATCGCGGCCGTCCACGAGGAGGGCCGCAAGGACCCCGCGGCGGCCTTCGACAGCTACCTGCAGGCCTTCGGCGAGGACGCGGGCGAGCCCTCGACCCTCGGCGAGCTCGAACGCCTCGCGGCCTCGCTCGGCCGCTGGAGCGACCTCGTGACGGCGCTCGAGCGGGTGGTCCGCGACGGCTCCGACCCGTCGGCGGGGCGCGACCTCTCGGTGCGCGCGGCGCGCATCAGCGTCGAGCGCATGGAGGACGACGCCCGCGCGGCGCTCAACTACCGCCAGGCCCTCGAGCTGGGCGGCGACGACGACGAGGTGCTCGGGGCCCTCGACCAGATCTACTCGCGCAACGCGCAGTGGAACGAGCTCGGCGACGTGCTCGAGCGCCGCGCGCTCCTGAGCCCGCCCGACGGCCTCGACGCGCTCGAGGTGCGGCTGGCCGAGCTGCGCATGACCCGCTTCGGCGACGCCCGCGGCGCCGTCTCGGCGCTGCAGAGCGTGGTCGAGCGCGAGCCGACCCACGCCCGCGCGATCGAGCTGCTGGAGAAGCTCCTCGACGACGCCGCGGTGCGCGACGACGCGATGGAGGTGCTCGAGCAGACCTTCCGCCGCAGCGACAACGCGACCCGCCAGGCCTGGCTGCTGGGCCTCAAGGTCGAGTCCGCGACGAGCGACACCGACCGGGTGCAGATCCTCGGCGACCTCGCGCGGCTGCGCGAGGAGCGCATGTCCGACCTCCCGGGCGCCCTCGACGCCGTGAAGCGCGCCTTCGCGCTCGACCCGCGCGACGAGAACCTCCTCGGCGAGCTCGAGCGCCTCGCCCCGACGGCCGGCGCGTGGCCCTCGCTGCGCGGCGTGATCGAGTCGGCGGTGCGCCCCGAGACGGGGCTCGTGCCCGACGAATCGGTGCGCCTCAACCTCCGCGGCGCGCGCTGGTACGCCGACCACATCGGCGACCCGGCGGCGGCCGAGGAGCGGGTGCGCGCCGCGCTGGCGGCCGACCCCGAGAGCATCGAGGCGCTCACCATGCTCGAGGGCCTGCAGCGTCGCCCCGGGCGCGAGGCCGACCTGGTCGCGACGCTGCGGCGCCGCGCCGAGGTGGAGTTCGACGGCGACGCCCGCAAGGCGATGCTGCGCGAGGCCGCGACGCTGGCCGAGGGCCCCCTCGGCGACGTCGACCTGGCGGCCGAGCTGGCCGCCGCGGCGCTGGAGGTCGACGACGCCGACACGAACTCGATCGACGAGCTCGCCCGCCTGCGCCGCGCGCAGGGCCGGTGGGAAGACCTCGCCGAGCTCCTCGGGCGGCGCGCCCGGCTCGCCGACGACCCCACCGAGTCCCTGCGCCTCCGCCGCGAGGTGGCCGGCCTCTACGCCGGCCCGCTCGCCGACGAGGCGCGCGCGGTCTCGGCGTGGCGCGAGGTGCTCGACTTCGACCCCTCCGACGGCGACGCCCGCGTCGCCCTCGAGAGCCTCTTCGAGCGCGCCAGCCGCTGGCGCGACCTGGAGGACGCCCTGCGCGGCCGCCTCGACGTCGCGGTCTCCGTCGACGAGCGGGTGACCACGCGGCTGCGCCTCGCCGACCTCGCCGAGCAGCGCCTCCACAGCGCCGAGTCGGCGGTGGAGTACCTCCGCGAGATCATCGACGAGGTGCCCGAGCACGCCGCGGCCGGCGACGCGCTCGAGCGCCTCTACGCCTCGCTCAACCGCTGGAGCGACCTCTCCGAGCTCCTCGAGCGCCGGCTCGACCACGCGGTCTCGATGGGCGACAGCACCTCCGAGCTCACGACCCTGGTGCGCATCGGCGAGCTGCACGAGCAGCGCCTCGACGACGTCGACCGCGCGATCGAGCTCTACGAGCGCGTGCTCGAGCGGCAGCCCGAACACTCCGGCGCCCTGGCCGCGGTGGCGCGCCTCGCCGAGAGCTCGGGCGACGTCGAGAAGGCGGGCGCGATGCTCCAGCGCGCGGTGGCCGTGGCGCCCCCCGGGGCCGCGTCGGCCGCGATGGCGCTGCACCTCGCGACGCTCCAGTCGGAGAGGCTCAGCGACGCCGCCGCGGCCGAGCAGAGCCTCCGCCGCGCCCTGGCGCTCGACCCGACCTCCGCCGAGGCGCTGCGCCGCCTGCGGGCGCTGGCCGAGGGTCGGCGCGACCACGCCCTCCTCGCCGAGGTGCTCGAGAAGGAGCTGGTGCTCGCCCCCGACGCAGCGGCGCAGGTGGCGCTCCTGCGCAGCCTCGCGACGCTGTCGCGCGACCAGCTCGCCGACCCGGCGCGGGCCATCGGGTACCTCGAGCGCGCCGCGGCGCTCGCCCCGAACGACCGCGACGTGCTCCTGCCCCTCGTCGACCTGCTCTCCGCCAACGGGCGCGAGGCCGACGCGGTGCCGATCATCGAGCGCATCATCGCGACCTTCGCCGGCCGCCGTACGAAGGAGCTCGCCCAGTGGCAGCACCGGCTCGGGCAGGCGCACGCGCGCATGGGCAACCAGCTCGAGGCGCTCGCCCTCTACGACGCCGCCTTCAAGGTCGACCTCACGAGCGTGCCGATCCTCCGCGACCTGGGCATCCTGTGCCTCGAGACCGGCGACCTCGACCGCGCCCAGAAGACCTTCCGCGCGCTGCTGCTGCAGCGCCTCGAGCCGGGCGTCGGGCTGACCAAGGCCGACGTCTACGCCTACCTCGGCGAGACGCTCTCCCTGCAGGGCGACAAGGCCAAGGCCATCGGCATGCTCGAGCGCGCCATCGAGACCGACCGCCAGCACCCGCGCGCGACCGCGCTCCTCGCCCAGCTCCGGGCCTGAACCCCTCCCGCTCCCTCCGCGCAGCGATGACCGCGAAGACCCCCGCCGGGGCGTCGGGACTGATCGACGGGCTCCCGCTCGCCGACCCCGGCGTCTCGGCCTTCGACCGCGGCTTCCTCTACGGCGACGGGGTCTTCGAGGTGCTCCGCACCTACCGCGCGGCGCCCTGGCGCCTCGAGGAGCACCTCGGCCGCCTCGCCCTCGCCGCCCGCCGCGTCGGCATCACGGTCCCCGTCTCCAACGCGCGCTGGATCAGCGAGGTGCAGGCCGTTCTCGCCGCGCGCCTCGACGGCGCCGACGTGGTGCTGCGCCTCGCGCTGACCCGCGGCGTGGGACCGCCCGGCCTCGACCCCGCGCTCGCCCCGGTGCCGACGCGGGTGACGCTCGCGACGCCGCTCCCGCCGCTGCCGCCGTCGCTCTACCAGCGCGGGGTGCGCGTGGCGTTGACCACCGTCGACCGCGCGACGCCGCGCGCCGGCATGCTCTCTCTGGCGGGCGTGAAGTCGTCCAACTACCAGCTCCACATCCTGGCGCTGCGCGACGCGCGGGGCAGGGGCTTCGACGACGCGCTGCTGGTCTCGAGCGACGGCGCCCTCGTCGAGGCCACCGCGGCCAACGTCTTCGTGGTGTCGGGCGGGGCGCTGCGCACGCCGTCGCTCGGGTGCGGTCCCCTCGATGGCATCACCCGGGCCGAGGTGCTGGCCGTCGCGCGCGAGCTCGGCGTTGAGGCCACCGCCGCGCGCCTCGACCCCTCCGACCTCTGGACCGCCGACGAGATCTTCCTCACGTCGAGCGTGCGCGAGCTCGTGCCCGTGGTGCAGGTCGACGAGCACGAGGTCGGCGACGGCGCGCCCGGGCCGCTCACCCGGCGCCTCCACGCGGCCTACCGCGCCCGCACGCCGCTCGCGGGCCTCGCGCTGCCATGGGAGTGAGGGGCTACTCTTCGTTCCAGCGGCGGGGGCGGCCGCAGTCGACGTGGACGAAGCCGCTGCGCGGGTAGAACCCGATGCCGCCGTGGTGGAAGCGGGTCACCCACCCGACGAGCTGCGCCGTCGGCACGCCCACGAGGCGGAAGTCGATGGCGTTGCCGAGCACGTGCTGGCTGCGGGCGGCGACGTGGCGGCCCTTCTTGCGCAGCGCCTCGTTGAGCTTGTCGGAGCGGAAGCCCGAGATCACCTCGACCCGCCGCGCGCCCAGCGCGAACACCGAGGCGCGCAGGGTGGCGAGGCTGAAGGCCGAGATCGCGTGGCGCTCCCAGTTGGTGCGGTCGCGCAGGAACCACTCCACCCGCTCGCTCTCGCGAGCCGACGGGGCGGCGTCGAGCTCGATGGCCTCGTGGGTGTGCACGTTGACGAGCGTGGCCGCGGGTACGACCAGCGTCGGCTCGTCGCCGCTCGCCGCGGCCTTCTTCGGGTGGTCCGCGGTCGCGCCGGCTCGGGGCACTGGGGGCAGGAAGCAGGGCGCCGGGAGGTCCTGCGCCAGGGCGGTCGAGGCGACGAGCGCGGCGCCCCCGACGACCGCGGCGAGCCCCGCCCGCTTCACGAGCGGAGCACCTTCAAGCGCACGGCCTCGTTGTTCGAGCCGAGCCGGTAGCCGTCGAGGTCGAGGGTGGCGAAGGTGAAGCCCGCGCGGTGGCAGGCCGCCGAGACCTCGGCGCGGCGCTCGAAGGCGGCCCCGAGCTCGGCGGCGCCGACCTCCACCCGGGCCACGTCGCCGTGGTAGCGCACGCGCACCTGGCGAAACCCGAGGGCGCGCAGGCCGTCCTCGGCGCGGTCGATCTGCCGGAGTCGGTCGCTGGTGACCGAGGTGCCGTAGGGGATGCGCGACGCGAGGCAGGCCGCCGCCGGCTTGTCCCAGACGCTGAGCCCGATGGCGCGGGCGCAGCGGCGGATGTCTTCCTTGGTGAAGCCGAGCTCGACCAGCGGCGAGCGCACGCCCTGCTCGGTGGCGGCCTGGAGGCCCGGGCGGTGGTCGCCGAGGTCGTCGAGGTTGGTGCCGTTGACCACGACGTCGAAGCCGCGCCGGGCGCCCTCGGCGAGGGCGATGCGGTAGAGCTCCGACTTGCAGAAGAAGCAGCGGTTGACGGGGTTCTTCACGTAGCTCGGGTCGTCGATCTCGTGGGAGTCGACGGCGACGTGGGGCACGCCGATCTCGGCCGCGACGGCGGCGGCGGCCTCGCGCTCGGCGAGGGGGAGGGCGGGCGAGAGGGCGGTCAGCCCCAGGGCGCGGTCGCCGAGGGCGAGGTGGGCGGCCTTCAGGACGAAGGCGCTGTCGACCCCGCCGGAGAAGCAGACGAGCACTGACTTCGCGTCGCGCATCCAGGCGTAGAGGGCGTCGAGCTTGGGCTCCATGGCTGAGCGGTCGTATACCACCGGCCTCCCGCGGCGGCAGCCTCGCGCGCCGCGCCCCCCGAAGCACCTGGCGACACCCCCAACGATGCACCCGACCGACCGCCTCCAGGGCGAGACGCCCGAACGACTCGCCGAGCGCTTCGGCGCCGCCCTCCGCCCGGAGGAGGCGCGGCGCATCGTCGCCCACGTGGTGCAACGCGGCGGCGATTCCCTGCTCGGGGTGCAGCAGCTCCGCACGACCGCGCGCAAGGCCGTCGAGGCCGAGCTGCCGATCGGCGTCGTCACGGTGCGCGAGCGGCAGGCGTCGCAGGAAGACCCCTTCGTGAAGTACGCCATCGCCCTGCCCGACGGCGCCGTGGTCGAGACGGTGCGCATCCCGCTCGAACGCGCCGGACGCTACGTGGTGTGTGTCAGCTCGCAGGTCGGCTGCGCCATGGGCTGCGCGTTCTGCGCCACCGGGATGATGGGCCTCGCGCGCAACCTCGAGGCCTGGGAGATCGTCGAGCAGGTGCGGCTGGTGGCGGCCGAGTTGCGGGCTTCGGGCGAGGGCCGGGTCCACGGGGTGGTGTTTCAGGGCATGGGCGAGCCGCTGCACAACCTCGACAACGTGCTGCGGGCGATCGAAGTGATCTCGAACCCCTGCGGCCTCGCGGTCGACGCGCGCAACGTCACCGTATGCACCGTTGGGATCGTCCCCGGGATCGAGCGGCTGGCATCGATGCGAACACGCATACGACTGGGGATCAGCATCACGAGCGCCCAGGCGGCGTTGCGGCGGAGCCTGGTTCCGATGGAGGGCAAGTACCCGATCCGCGAGGTGGTTGAGGCGGCCAGGAAGTTCCATGAGCGGTCCGGGCGGCTCGTGATGTTCGCGTATGCGCTGATGGGTGGGGTCAACACGACCGACGCGGAGGCCGATGCGCTGGCCGAGTTGCTGAAGCTGATGCCCGCGCGCCTCTCGCTCATCGACTGGAACCCCGTCGCCGGACTGCCGTACCGGCCGCCGACCGCGGAGGAGAGGGACCGCTTCCACGACCGCCTGGCCCAGATGGGGGTGCCGGTGATCCGCCGGTACAGCGGGGGCAAGGACATCGGGGCGGCCTGCGGGCAGCTCGCGACCGAGTCGAAGCGCAAGCCGCGCGGCCGCCGGGGCGGCGAGTCCGTGGCGGACGAGACCGCGCAGCCCGACGAATCCTGACCGAACGGGTGCCGTCCTCGGGGAGGGGGCGACGGCCATCAGTTTACATAATTCTGCGTTCGGTCAACTCGGCACCGGGACCGGTGGGCGGGGGATCGCCGCGGCCCAGGCAGCCGTCAGCGACCATCGACGCATAACGGCAGGGGCCGCATAGGCGCGTAGTCGCATATGCGCAAAACTCGACAGTACGGATGTCGCATATAACGCCGCGCTTGTAGCCGCTCATATGCGTCTCGGCGCTGGTTCGCGTGCCTGAGGCCGCCGTGGGGGCCGCAGACAGCCGTGAGCTGCGGGCCGACCGGGGGTGGACGACTGCGAGGGCCGCACGGAGGCGCCAGCCAGCTGGGCCGCGCCGACGGGACAACGCCGCGCTCGGGGCTCCCAGCCAGGTGGTGACTACAGCCGAAGGCTGAAGGGGTGGCTGGCGCCGCGGGCGCTGCCGCCCAGCGCGGGCCGAGCGTCAGCGCGACCGGCAGGCGAGACAGGGGGAGCGAAGCCGGTCCCTTGGAGTGATGCCAGCGGGGAGCCGGGGGATTGGCCGCCAGGGGATCCACAGACCCCCCACCCCGGCGACCCGGTTTCGTGAGTTTACAGAATACATATTATGCGAAGTTCAAACGGTGGGGGTAAAGCACGTGTAGGCGGGCTTTCCCGCGGGATTCACGACGGCTAAACCCCCCCTGACGGTCGCGCGGTCGACGCCACTGCGCGTGTCGCGCCGCGATCCGGGTCAGGCCTGGGCGTCGAGGCATGGTCGCCCGCAGGCGCGACGGTCCCTGCCGTCCCGCCCGTGGCGAGCTGGTTGGCGACGGCGATGGGCTACGGCGGCCCAGTTCCGTGGGTCGGAGTCGCAGCCTCGAACGGCGCCAGCCCGGGACGTCGGACGCCCCTCACGGTACTCCGTCCCCTCCGAGCGCCCGAAGGTCCCCTCGACCGGGGACCGCCGAGCTCAGTCGGAGGTCAGCCGGTAGGCCTGGAGCGCGCCGAGGTTCGTCCCGAAGAAGAGCCACGAGCCCGAGCGCGCGGGCATTCCAGTGACCCCGCCGCGGCCGATGCCCTGGAGCACCTCGCCGTCGCGCGCCCGCACCAGCCAGAGCGCCTGCGAGCCCGACGGAACCAGCAGCAGGCCCGCCCCGGCGTCGGCCACCTGCATCGACCCGGCGCCGTAGTCCCGCGCCCACAGCACGGAGCCGTCGGCGGGATCGACCTTCACCAGCCCCAGGGTTGACGATGTTGCATACAGATTCCGCCCGTCGGAGGCGAGCGACGAGACGGAGGTCATCCAGTCGATGCGCCAGCGCACGCCGCCACCCTCGGGGTCGAGCGCGTAGAGCCCGGTCGACTGCGAGGCCGCGAACAGCGACCCGTCGAGCATCACCGGCGTCGTGTCGACGTCGATCACCCGGTGGGCCTCCACGGAGTCGTTCTCCTCGGCGTCGGCCGCGGTGTCGCGCTCCCAGGTCGGGGTGCCGTCGCCCTGATCGAGCGCCACGATGGTCCCGTCGGAGAAGCCCGTGAAGAGTCGGCCGCGGGTGAACAACAGGCCCGCGTGGCCGCTGGCCGTGATGCCCCCGGGCGGCTCGCGGTGGTAGCGCCAGCGCTGCGCCCCGGTGACCCGGTTGACCGCGAAGACCGTGTCGTCGGCGTTGACCAGGAAGACGGTGTCGGGCGTCACGATGGGCGCCCGGACGACCTCGGCGGTCGTCGCGAAGCGCCAGCGCTGCACGCCGGTGGTGGCGTCGAGCGCGTAGAGCGCCCCGTCGTTGCTGCCGATGAAGACGGTTCCCCCGTCGAGCACCGCGCTGCCCTCGACGGCGCCCAGGGTCTGGAAGCGCCAGATCGGGAGGCCGTCGTCGGCCCGCAGGGCGTGCACCCCGTGGTCGAGGCCCCCGACGTAGACGAGGCCCCGCTCGGCGTCGACCGCCGGGGTGACGCGGTTGCGGGGGTGGCTCTCGAGGTCGGTGGCCGCCACCAGCTGGGCGCGCCACTCGAAGTGCGCGAGGTCGTGCCGCAACGGGGGCGCGACCTCGTTCAGGTCGGGGCGGTCGCGGGTTCCGAGGTGGAGGCCCGCGCAGCCGGGCGCACCGATCGAGGCCGCGGCGAGCGCGGCGCCCAGGAGGAGACTTCGCTTCACGGGGAGCACCGACGGCCTTAGCGGCGACCTTGCTTCCGCATCGCCTCTTCGAGCTGGCGACGGAGTTCGGGCGGGAGCCCCTGGAGCGGGTCGCGCCCGCCGCCCTCGTGGCCGTGCTCGCCCTCGGCGCCGCCGCCGGCCGCGCGCGCACGGTCGAACTCGATGATCTGGGGGTCCTGCGGGTCGATCTCGCGGAGCAGCGCCACCGACTGCTCGCGCAGGTTCTGGATGGACGCGGAGAGCGGGTCGGCCGCGGTCGGGTGCGCCGTGCGGTCGATGACGCCGTGGAGCAGCTCCTTGGCGTGGACGCGGTCGTCGCGTCGGGCGAAGAGACGCGCCTGGTAGTATTGCGCGAGGTCGCGGTAGGCGGCGTTCTGCACGGCGCCCAGCTCGCGGTAGCGCGCGGCGGCGCCGTCGAGGTCGTTGAGCGACTCGAGCGTGAACGCGAGGCCCTCGAGCACGCGCGACTCGAGGCCCGCGGTGTCGGCGCCGAGCAGCCCCTGGTAGAGCTGGCGGGCCTCCTGGTAGCGGCCCAGCTGGTAGAGCGCCGTCGCCTCGGAGAGCCGGGCGATGGGCGCCACGTTGCTGCCCGCGTAGCGCTGCTCGACCTGGCGGAACTTCTCCACCGAGCCGCGCAGCCGCGCCTCGAGCGAGCGGAACACCGGGCCGCGCCGCGTCGGGGCGTCTTCGCGGGCGGGCGTGTCCTGCGCTTCGATGTTGGCGGTGGAGACCTGGAGCGCGTCGGCGAAGGCGTCGCCGGCCTTCGCGGCGGAGGTCGAGCGCCACGTCTGCCAGCCGACGGCCGTGCCGACGACGACCAGCACGCCGGCGGCGGCGAGCGTCAGCGTGCGGCGGTGCTGGCCGAGCCGGTCGCCGATCTCGCGCGCCCAGTCGGGCACGCCCTCGGCGTCGCCGGTGCCCTTGGACATCGTGCGCGGCGGCGGCCGGCGGCGGCCACCGCCCGGCGCGGCGTCGGGAAGCGCGTTGGGGTTGCCGCCCAGCGAGGTGGTCGGCAGCGCGAGCCCCGAGCCGTCGGCGGTGAGGTCGCCGATGGGGTCGTCGGTCGACGGCGTGGTGCCGTCGGCGAGCACCGCCACGCGACCGCGCCGCGCCGCCTTGGCCGCCGCCCGGCGCTCGGCCCGGTTCTTCGGGACGTTGGGATCGTCGGCCGACCCCGCCTCGTCGGCCTCGGTGGCAGATGCCTCGGTCGACTCGACGTCCTCGGCCTCGTCGTCCCGCTCGTCTCTCTCGGTCGAACTCACGCGCGCTCTCCTCGAACCTTCTTCTCAAAGCCCTCCGGCGGCGCCAGAGCGGCGCGGACTCTACACTCGAGACCCCTCGAGTCAACCTAAGGATGGCGGCCCTCGACCCCGCGCGGCCCGGCCGTGGTAGGCCCTCCGGCGCATGCGCGCCCTGCCCTCCTCCGCCGCCGCCCTCAGCCTCGCCGCGCTGCTCTCGTCGGCGCCCGCCGCCGCGCTCGAGCGCGAGCTCGTGCTCAGCCCGCGCGTGGGCTTCGCCGGCTCGACCGGCCCCATGGGCGGGCCCGGCTTCGTGGTCGAACTCGGCGCGCACTACGGCCTCAACGACGCCTTCTCGCTCTACGCCGTCGGCGGGTACACGGCGGCCTTCCCCGACGCGCCGCGAGGTCCGCGCCACGGCGCCACGCTCGCCGTCGGGGTGGTCTACGCGCTCGACGTGCTGCGGGTGGTCCCGTACGTGGGACTCGGGGCGCGCGGTGACCTGATGGTCGGCGCGCAGGAGGGCTGGATCACCCCCAGCGCCGAGGCGCGCGTCGGGCTGCGGTGGCTGCTGCGCCGGGGCTTCGGGCTGTCCTTCGAGGCGGCGTACGCGTTCCCCTTCGTCGCGAACGACCTCGCCGCCGACCTGCTGACGGTGTCGGTCGGCGTCAGCTTCCTGCGGGACCTCTAGCGACGCCGGCGTCGGCCGCGAGGCGCAGCCGGTCGCGGAAGCGCGCGAGGGTGCGCTCGCCGATGCCCCGCACCCGCCGCAGCTCGTCGACGCGGGCGTAGGGGCGCGCCTCGACGATGCGCTGCGCGAGGGTTGGACCGACGCCCGGCAGCGACTCGAGCTGCTCGCGCGTGGCGGTGTTGGGATCGAGCATCGCGGGGGTCGACACGGCCGGCGGCGCCTCGGGCAGGGGCGCGAAGTCGGGCGGTCCGTGGCGGAAGTACGAGAGGGCGGCGACGAGGAGGAGGGCGAAGGCGAGGGCGTGGCGGAGCGCGCGGGGGACCATCGGGTGGCGGCCTTGTCGGCGGCGCCACGCGCGACGGTTGCCCGGGTGTCAGCGCCGCGAGATGCGCACGTGGTCGATCACGATGGCCTCGACGGGCATGTCGCGCGGGTCGCGCTCGACCGCCGTGATGCGGGCCACGAGGTCGGCCGGCGTGCAGCGGCCGAAGATCGAGTAGCTGCCGTCGAGGTGGGGCTTGGCCACCTCCGTGATGAAGAACTGCCCGCCGTTGGTGTTGGGCCCGTGGTTGGCCATGCAGAGCAGCCCCGGGGCGTTGTGGCCCTGGACGTTCTCGTCGGCGAACTCGAAGCCGGGGCCGCCCATGCCCGAGCGGAGGATGTCGCCGCCCTGGATCATGAAGTCGGGGATCACCCGGTGGAAGATCGACCCGTCGTAGAAGGGGCGGCGCACCCAGCGGCCGGCGGTCGGGTCCCAGAAATCGCGGAGGCCGCGGGCGAGGCCGACGAAGTTGGCCACCGTGACGGGCGCCTCGCGGCTCAACAGCTCGCAGGAGAAGTTGCCCATGCGGGTCTCGATCGTCGCGACGAGGGCGCCGGTGCCGGGCAGGCCCGCGGTGGCCTGCGCTAGCGTGAAGGCGCCGTGCAGGGGGTCGGGCTCGCTCGGGTCGGCGTGGGCCGGCGTGACGGTGAGGTCACGCGAGCGGGGCCGACCGGGCGAAGGGGCCGCCGGCGTGGGACGCTCGG